>NZ_CP031144.1 GCF_014697215.1 Saccharopolyspora pogona | reverse complement strand
CCGGCCTCGGGCTCGGACCCGAAGATCCGTGGTGACGCGCTCGGCCGCTATGTGCTCACCGCCTACGCCTACGGCGCGAACCTCGGCGCCACCGAAGTCGCCCGGCACATGCGCGGCCAGGTCTCCGGGCACGAGCTCTAACACCGCGGGCAACAAGCACTCCACCGCCGACAAGGTCCACAACTGCTCGGCGGATGTGATCAACCGCGTTCCCCGAGCTGGATGTGGCCGGGGTGTGGGGCGACGGGCAGATCGTCGCGGTGGACGGTTCCCAGGTGGACACTTGGGAGAACAATCTGCTGGCCGAGTCTCATATCCGCTACGGCGGTTACGGCGGGCTGGCCATGCGGTTCGTCTCCGACTCCTACATCGCCCTGTTCAGCCACTTCGTGCCCTGCGGGGCGTGGGAGGCGTCTACATCATCGATGGCTTGCTGCGTAACGACTCCGAGGTGCAGCCGGAGACGATCCATGCGGATACGCAAGGTCAGTCGCTGCCTGTCTTTGGAGTCGCCGCGTTGCTGGGGTTCGAGCTGCTGCCGCGCATCCGCAACTGGCACGACCTGAACTTCTACCGGCCGATGCGGCCACCCGGTACCAGCACATCGACTCGTTGTTCGGCGACAACGCCATCGACTGGGACCTGATCGAGAAGCACTGGACCGATCTGCTTCGCACCAGCATCTCCATCCGCGAAGGCCGGGTCTCCTCGGTGACCCTGCTGCGGCGGCTGGGCAACCACTCGCACAAGAACCGCCTGTACCGGGCGTTCCGCGAGCTGGGCAGGGTGATCCGCACGGTGACGCTGCTGCGGTTCTTATCGGAACCGGGCCTGCGGGAGCAGATCACCGCGATCACGAACAAGGCCGAGGCGTTCCACGGATACTCGGAATGGCTGATGATCGGTGGCAAGCTCATCGGCCACAACGATCCTGACCACCAAGAACGCGTCGTGAAATTTAATGAGCTGCTCGCGAATTGCGCGATCTACTCGACAGCACTGGACATCACCGACGTAGCCAACCAGCTCGCGGCCGAGGGCTATCCGGTCGCTACCGACGATCTGGCCACCATCACGCCCTATATCCAGCATACGATCCGCCGCATGGGCGATCTCGTGCTCGACCTCGCCCCGCCGGACCAGACGCCGACCACGCGGCTGGACCTGGAACCGCGGGTACACCCGCTATCGACAGGAATGCCTACGAGAAGGCATCGACCCACGCATCGCAGTCGAGGTCGAAGCACTCAGCCCTGGCCTGCTACGCACCCGGCTCCACGACGCCATCGAGGACCACGTCAGCGACATCAGGCAGTGGAACATCCAGAGCCGGATCGAGGCGGCCGAGCGGGAGCTGCTGTGCAGCCTGCCGGGGGAACTGGACAGGATCATGCGACGCACCACCGCAGCCGAGGACGGCGAGGACGAAGACTCCTGACCGCCGAGCCGTCTTGCCTCACGCGTCGCTGCGTGGGCCAGCGGGGATGTTGTGGGTTGCCGGCCGAGTTGGTCGGGGGTCGTGCCGAGGCGCTGGCATAGGCACTGGCAGCAGGAACACGTCATGGTCGACCACACGAGGGTGGGCAGGAAGGCCGGGTCAATGTGTTCGCTGAGAATGTCGACCACGAAATCGTCCAGGCCGTCGACGAAGTCGCCGATCGTCCACGCCAGCGTCACGCCCGTGTCGTCGGCGGGGCGGAACGCCTCGATGATCTGGTGCTGCATCAGGTCTTCGACGTCCGTCGTGGCAATGGTCATCGGAGCGCGGCTGTCGGAATCGACCCAGGTCGCGGTCCAGGTGAACTGGTAATGGTCGTTCCCGTCGAGGGCGATCGCGCCGGCGTCGTCGAGAGCGGAGCAGGTCAGCGTCACTTCGACGTGCCGCTGCAAGACGAACGCGGCGGGGAGCGTGGTTGACGGCATCGGACCATCCTGGCCAACCACCTGCGGGAACCCCTAACCCGTGGACCTCCTTCATGGCGGATTCCCTCGAACGCGTGTACACCGATCGAAACTGCGGTTCAGGCTGGATCGGGTCGACCGGTCGCAAACACACGACATTGCCCACTGCTGGCTGCGCAACGGCGCCGGTCGACGGTGACCCGCCCGTGCTGGACCGGGCGAGCTCGACCTGCTCGACCACGGCTCCCGCATCTCGACTGAAACGGCGTGGCGCCTGCGCTGTCGTGTGCCCTGACGGCTGTTCAGTCGTTCGCGAGTACCGGGCTGCCGTTGAGCTTCACGCCTGCCTTGCGCAGGTCCTCCACGGCCGCGTCGGTGGTCTTCGCGGCGACGGCCGCGGTCAGCTCGAGCAGGACCTGCGCCGCGAAGCCCTCACGGACTGCGTCCAGGGCCGTGGCCCGCACGCAGTGGTCGGTGGCGATGCCGACGACGTCCACCTGGCCGACGTCGTGCTCGCGCAGCCAGTCGGCCAGTGAACTCCCGGCCTCGTTGATGCCGAGGAACCCGCTGTAGGCGGCTGCGTGGTGGCCCTTGTAGAAGACCTCGTCAACGGCACCTGATGCGACGACGGGCTCGAAGTTCGGGTGGAACTCGCTGCCTTCGCTCCCCTGTACGCAGTGGGAAGGCCAGGAGTGCACGAAGTCCGGGCGCTCCGAGAAGTGGTCGCCCGGGTCGATGTGGTGGTCGCGCGTGGCGACGACGAGGCTGTAGCCCGTCTGCCGGTTCACGAAGTCGGCGATGGCAGCAGCCACGTCCGCGCCGCCGGACACGGGAACGCTGCCGCCCTCGCAGAAGTCGTTCTGCACGTCGATGACGATCAAAGCTCGGTTCAAGGGATAACCGCCTTTTCGATGGAGGACTGGTCGGCGCAGGGGCACGGGTGAAGGCCCCGCCCAGGACGAGGCACGCTCGGGCCACGGCGAAGGTCAGCGGCCCCGGTTCTAGTCGCGGGGACTACCGAATGTGGTGGTGGACGTAGTGGACGACGTTGTTCACGGTCCGCCACTGCTCCACGTCGGCGTAGGGGATTTTGATGCCGAACTCCCCCTCGATCGCCTCCCCAGCTCCGCCATTGCCAGATCGTCAGCGCCGAGGTCGTCGATGAGTAGGGCCGTGAGGTCCATGTGCTCCTTTTTGACGTCCAACTTCTCGGCGGTGATCTTGATGACCCGATCCTCGATGGTCGACACCGTGGGGCTCCCGTCCGTCGGTCCGCATGTGGGAGTGAGCATGGCGGTCGGAGCGCACGGGCGCGAAGAGGCTCGCGCGGCATTCACCCACCCGGTAGGGCGGTAGCGCCACTCCAGCAGCAGCTAGTGACCGGGGGAAGCTCGCGCTCCGATCACGCGCAGGAACGCGCACACCTCGAATACCGACCAGTTCCCGGTGTGAGCGCGATCGGATGACCCACGCCACCAGCTCATCGCCGTAGGGCCCGAACAGCTCCCTCCTGGCCCGACCGAGTTGGTCAGCGGAGATCCAGCCCGATTTCGCCGAACTCAATCCTGGCCATCGTTGGGGTTCCTTCCGGGTGGATTGCCGCCTGCTCGACCACGGCTCCCGCATCTCGACTGAAACGGCGTGGCGAAACGTGCGCAACACGTGTCGCATTTCGTATGATCACCTGGACCGCTTCTGAGCTGTGCGGACGCCAACCGCAACACTCGCGGAGCCCCGGAGAATCCACAACACGATCTCCGCCTACAAGCGGCTGTCCTCAGTCACCGCCGCAGCCCGCCGCGAGGGCACATTCCCGGACCTGGCTGATCACGGGCGCCGGATCGCCCGCCCGCTGACCTTCGCCGATGTCACCGACGCCCGGACATGGTTGCGGCAGGTCTTCCGTCGCGACCGGACCGCCGGCCAACCCGCGACGATTTACCTCGGCGTGGAGAAGGACGCGCTGGTCGCCCAGCTCGCCGCCTGGTACGACGACCTCGGTGTTCCGGTGATCGCACTGAGCGGCTACAGCTCGCAGACCATCGCCGACCTCGTGCGCCGCGACGCCCACCACGCCGGACGCCCCGCCGTTTTGCTCTACGCGGGCGATTTCGACAGCTCGGGCGAGGACATCGAGCGCGACTTCGTGGTCCGCACCGACTGCTGGATACACACCGAGCGTGTCGCCCTCACCGTCGACCAGGTCGCTGAGTTCAACCTTCCCCCGCAGCCTGGCAAGACCACCGATTCCCGCGCCTCGACCTTCACCCTCGCGTACGGGCGCCTGGTGCAGGTCGAACCCGACGACCTCCACCGCCTCTTCGACACCGCGCTCGCTCGCTGGTGGAACCCCGCCGCTTACGAAGCAGTCCTCGAAGCCGAACAACGCGACCGAGACCAGCTCGACGGGCGATGACCAGCGGCTGCACCCAGCCGCGGCCCCTTTCCGGCGTATTCGGTAACCAGGACGTATCGCATCTGATGAGAACTCGCGCCGCCGTGCGTACGGTGCGGGAGCGGTGCGCTCGAAGCCGCCGAGCTGGGGCGTTGATGCGGCGGCCAGGATCGACCGTAGCGGAACCGCCGGGGGCGGCGAGGTTCGGATCGCCGTGCATGGCCGTTGACCAGGGCCGCCGATCATGGATCGCATTGGATGCGACATAATCGCGCCGGATGCGATCAGTGGAAGGCGGGTCCGGTGAGCAAGGACGACGGGTTTCCCGGCGCGGTCGGGCTGCATCTGGCCGAGGGTGTGCCGCTGCTGCATCCCGAGGAGCAGGTGTTCGCCGCGATGTTGGAGGGCTGGCGCAACCAGCAGTTGGCGCGCAACCTGGCGCACTCGACGGTCGAGGCGCAGCTGCGCCAGGTGCGGCGGTTCTTCGCGCACTCCGGTGAGTATCCGTGGTGCTGGATGCCGCAGTTGGCAGATGAATGGTTCGCTGATCTGCGTTCCTTGAACCACGTCGCGACGTCCACCGTGCGCGGCTACCAAGGCTCCCTGCGGGGATTCTGCTCGTTCATCACCGACCCGGCCTACGGGTGGGCCGCCGAATGCGAGCGGCGATTCGGCACGCACCCCGTGCAGGTGATCAACGAGTCCAACGCCGCCACGCATGTCGCCGATAGCGAAGCTGAGCCAACGCGGCGGGCCTTCACCCGAGAAGAGTTGCAGGCCCTGTTCGACTACGCCGACGAGGAGATCGCCCGCAAACGCGCCGCCGGCCGCAAGGGCTGGCTGCCAGCGTTCCGCGACGTGACAACGTTCAAAGTGGCCTACGGATTCGGCTTACGCCGCAACGAGACACGGATGCTCGATGTCGCCGACTTCGGCCGCAACCCGCACGGCCGGGAGTTCGGCGAGTACGGCGTGTGCTTCGTCCGTTATGGCAAGGCCAAGAAGGGCTCCCCGCCGAAACGGCGCAGCGTGCTGTGCGTGTGGGAGTGGGTCGCCGAGGTCCTCGAGCAATGGGTCACCGAGGTGCGCCCGCTGCTCGGCAGGGACAACAACCCGGCGCTATGGCCCTCCGAGCGCGCGCCGCGGATCGCCAACAAGCAGCTCAACCGGCGGCTGGCCGCGTACCGCGACGCGCTCGGGATGGACCCCGCGCTGGAGTTCCACTCGCTGCGACGCTCCTACGTCACGCACTTGATCGAGGACGGCTTCGACGCGCGGTTCGTGCAGGAACAGGTCGGTCATGACCACGCCAGCACGACGTCGATCTACACCTGTGTGTCCTCGGACTATCGGACCCGCACGCTGCGGCGGGCGCTGGACGCGACGATCGACGAGGCGCTGGGACCAGGAAAGGGAGCGTGACGATGAAAAAGCGCGAGGTCAGCTACACGTGGCGGCTGCGGGAGATCATGGCCGAGCACGGCATGTATGCCACGACCGATCTCGTGGAGCCGCTGCGTGAGCGCGGCATCCACCTGTCGGTCTCGCAGGTGCACCGGCTGGTGACCGGCACACCGGAGCGGTTGTCGTTGAAGGTGCTGTCGGCGTTGTGCGACATCTTCGCCGCTGAACCCGGCGAGCTGATCCGCACCGACGCTGCCAACGTCGGCATCCGCAAAACCGCCACCGACGACGCCCCGGTGCCGCCGAACGTCGCGGAGCTGCGTCCCAAGCGCGCCCGGATCACCCCGGCTGAATGAGCCAGGAACACGCCACCAGCGAGGTCTGCGCGCGATGCGGGCGGCCCGTGTGCAGTGACTACGCCAAGATCAAGCAGGCCGATACCCGGCTTCGTGCCAGGTGGGGCTGGCCGGAAGGACCCGTCTGCGTCGCCTGCTACGAGCAGGCGATCAACACCTACGGCCACTGCGCGGACTGCGCCACGGAGCGGCTGCTGCCCGGCCGCCGCGCCTCAGACGGGAGACCGGTCTGCACCGACTGCGCCGGCGGTCTCGGCGACTTCACCTGCCACCGCTGCGGCCAAGAAGGACCGCGCTACCGCGCCGGCGCCTGTGCCCGGTGCGTGCTCGCCGACCGCCTGACCGAACTGCTCGACGACGGCAGCGGCGCAGTGCGCCGCGAGCTGGAACCGCTGTTCCACCTGATCCACGCCATGAGCTGGCCCGCCAGCCGACTGACCTGGCTGCGCCGCGAAGCCCCGGCCTCGGTGCTGTCCGCACTGGCCCGCAGCGAGGTCCCGCTCACCCACGAGGGGCTGAGCAGGCTGCGCCCGTGGAGATCGGTCATCTACGTGCGCGACCTACTCATCGACTGCGGCGTTCTCCCACCCGTCGACCGGTTCCTGCTGCTATTCGAGCAATGGCTCCCCGACTGGCTGGCGACGATCAGCGACCCTGCTCATCGCAAGCTGCTGGAGCGGTTCGCCACCTGGCACGTGCTGCGCCGACTGCGCCAGACCGCCCGCGAGCAGCCGATCAACTCCTACCGCGTCAACAACGCCCGCCGCCTGCTGCGGCTCGCCGCACTGTTCCTCGACGACCTCGCCGCGCACGGGCGACGACTCGACGAGTGCACCCAAACCGACATCGACCGCTGGTTCACGACAGGGCCCAGCGACTGCGGTAAGTCCCGGGAGTTCCTGCTTTGGTGCCGCCGGCAACGCGAACTTCCGCGTCTGCATCTGCCAACCGAGCAGCTTCCTGCCGCCGCCCCCTTGAGTCAGCACGAACGCCTTGCCCACATCCGCCGCGTGCTTACCGACGAGACCCTCCCCGACGCCGACCGCGTGCTCGCACTGCTGATCCTGCTCTACGCCCAGCCGCTGATCCGGATCGCACGGCTGACCACCGACGACGTCATCCGCGACGACAACCAGGTGCTGCTGCGGCTCGGGGAACCACCTACCCCGGTCCCGCAGCCTTTCGCCGAGGTGCTGACTCGCTACCTCGACAACCGGATGAACCTGAACACCGGCGGCGGCGCCACCAACCCGTTCCTGTTCCCCGGCCGCCGCACCGGACAGCCACTGCACACCACCTCGCTGCGGCTCCGCCTGCGCAACCTCGACCTGCCCAACCTTGACGGCCGCAGCGCAGCCATCCGCCAGCTCGTCCTCCAAGCACCCGCCCCGGTCATCGCCGGAATGCTCGGCTACCACCCCAACACCGCCGAACGCATGGCCGCCGAATCCGGAGCCACCTGGAAGACCTACGCCGCCGGTGACCACGCCCGGCTCGGGAGCAGCTAATGGGGCGTTCGCTGGCCTGGGATTTGTGTTGCGCTGTCCCGGAAACGTTCGTTTCTATGACGGCCCTTGGAGGCGCATGCCTCTCCTTCAGGGCCGTGTTGTTCAGCAGCAGTGTTGGCCGCGCCAGGCTTCGCGGCCTTCTTTGACCGCGACGGCGGCGATGACCAACGCGACGATCGGGTCGGCCCAAGACCAGCCGAGCAGGCTGTTGAGCAGCAGACCGGCGAGCAAGACGCCGGAGAGGTAGGTGCACAGCAGAGTCTGCTTGGAATCGGCCACGGCGCTGGCGGAGCCGAGCTCACGGCCAGCGCGGCGCTGGGCATACGACAGGCCGGGCATGACGATCAGCGACAGCGCGGCCAGGACGATGCCGACCGTGGAATGCTCGGCAGTGTCGGCGCCGGCCAGCGAGCGGATCGACTCGACGGTGACGTAGGCGGCGAGCGCGAAGAATGACACCGCAATCACCCGCAGAGCGGTGCGTTCGCGGGCCTCATGGTCGCGGCTGGAGAACTGCCAGGCGACCGCGGCGGCCGAGGCGACCTCGATGGCCGAGTCCAAGCCGAAGCCGATCAACGCTGTCGAAGAGGCGGCGGCACCGGCGCTGATGGCCACGATCGCCTCGATGACGTTGTAGGTGATCGTGGCCCCGACCAGCAGCCGCACCCGCCGGGACAACACCGACCGGCGATCACTGTCCGGTGCCGCCGCTACCGGCCGAGACGTGGTGATGTCGCTAGGCCCGCAGCACCCATCACCGCAGCCGGCTTTGGCGGCCCCAGACACAGGCAAGTTCTTCCGCCGCTGGTGTGTCTCGCTCATAACGAGCCCACCTCCTCACCGCGAGCAGCCGCGCGCTGGGCGGGCTGGTCCAGGCATTCCTCTGCCGGGTCGACAGCGAGCACGACCTTGAGCAGTTCGTCGAGCGCATGACCGAGGTGGGCATCGGCCAGCTCATAACGCACCTGCCGCCCGGCATAGGTAGCCACAACCAACCCGCAACCACGCAGACACGACAGGTGGTTGGACACGTTCGAGCGGGTCAGCCCCAGCTGCCTGGCCAGCTGGCCGGGATAGCTGGGCCCTTCCAGCAACGCCACGAGGATCCGGCACCGGGTCGGATCCGCCAGGGCTCGACCCAATCGGGCCAGCGCCGTCTCCCGCGTTTCACACGTCAGCATAAACACGACAGTACAGCCTTCACTGACCATTTAGGAAGAGGTTCGACTTTCAGGGCTACTCGGGTGAGCGGCAGGAATTGGCGACAGTTGAATACGGGACTCCGCCAGTCTCTCACCCCCATGTAGCCGATCTCCATGAACGTCGACAATAGTCGATCACGCCGTTTGCCGACGTTGTTTGTCGACGCGAGTTGTCGACATTGATCACCTGCGAAAACGCTTCGACCGCCCAGTGTGTCGGCAAACGATCGTTTTACGAACAGCACTCCTGGGCCAGCCCGAATTTTCTGGTCGATCTTCCCCTTGGGAATGGCCTGGCGGATCCCGTTACAGCTGGGACGAGCACCGCCCCGGTGTTGTCCGTTGTCTGAACTTGCTCGGTCAATACGGCGTGCCGTACCGGAGGCGGTGGCGTCTGGTCTCCTACACGCAGGGGTCACCACCTTCAGATGCCTTGGGTTGGTTCGTCCCACAGCACCGTGCGCCGCCACTCCAGGTCGCCCTGGGCATCCTCGACGAGCACGACCCCGCCGCCTTCGATCCGGGCTAGGGCACATGCGGCGTTTACGGCGTGATCGCGGTTGGTCCGGGCGCAGGCTTGGGTGCCGCCTGGGGTACGCACCTGCCAGCGCCCGTCCGAGCACCACCTCACTCGCCAGGTCCCCATCTACCGGCCCTTTCGTGTATCGGTGGGGGTTCGGCATGCCCCGGCTGGGCTGGCGTGCCCGCTTGAACAGTGGGGCGCATGGCAACGCCTGTGCGTTCATCGAAGCCAAACGCGCGGCCACCACGATTGGGAAGGCCGTGCCGCCGACCCCGTGCGACGACTGCCGGCCAGCGTCGAAACGGCAGGGGGCATCACGCGAGTGACTGGCACCGTGCCCGACGTCATCAGCCGGGTGGTGCTGGAGCTTGAGCAGCCCGTCTGGGCGCTGAGACAGTCTGTTCGAGTTCGGTGATCCGGGTGTGGGCGGCGGCCAGGTCGCGTTCGAGTTCGGCGATGCGGCAGGCGGCGGAGAGGATGGTGTGGCCGTCGAGGAGTTCGCGGACGCGGGCGGCGAGGGCGAGTTCGGTGCGGCTGTAACAGCGGTGCCCGCCGGCGGAGCGGTCGGGCGTGAGCAGCCCTGCGGCGTCGAGGCTGCGGAGGAACTCAGGCGTGACGCCGAGCATCGCGGCGGCACGGCCCATGGTGTAGGCGGGGTAGTCGGCGTCGTCGAACGCGCTGGTCACCTGGTCGTCGGGCGATCGAGCGGTCATAGGCACCTCGTGAGGTCGGAATGCACGCCGGGCCCGGCTGCAGACCGGGCCCGGGAGTGCTGGGGGTCATTGGGTGGCGCCTTCGATGACCTTGCGGCCGCCGCCGTGACCGATTTCGATGCGCCGCGGCTTGGCCTGCTCGGCCACCGGCAGGGTCACCGTGAGCACCCCGTCGGTGTAGTCGGCCCTGATGTTGTCCACGTCCAGGCCGCTACCGAGGGAGAGCTGGCGGGAGAAGGTGCCACGGGGGCGTTCGGCAGTTAGGTAGCTGACCTCGGCGTCGCCCTCACCACTCGGGCGCTCGCGGCGCTGGGCGTGCACGGTCAGGGTGTTGTGCTCGGCGTTGACTTCCAGTGTCTCGGGGTCGATGCCGGGCAGGTCGAACTCGACCACGTAGTCATCGCCGGCCCGGTAGGCGTCCATTGCCATGGTCTGGGGCGCGCGGGCGCTGCCGAACATCTCGGCAGTCAGCCGGTTGAGATCACGGAAGAACGGGTCGAACGCCAGCGTCATCATCCACCACGTCCTTTCACACGCTCATCGTCACCACACACGATTTCGGCTGCGGGAGCCCGGGGGCGAAAGCCCCGTTCACGGCGAAGGCCCCGTTCCCGGTGGGGCGCTCGCTCCCCGAGCACTCCGCGAGGAGACATGACCGACAGCCGCTCACCTCCCTCGTTTTCCCTGGTAGACCTCTTGCCAATAGGCTTACAACACGTATTCTGAAACCACCACATCAGATATGCAAGGCCGTTGACTCACGGTTATATAGAGCTGTTTCTTCGATCTTTCCGACGGTGAAAGGTGGTGCGAGAGGCGATGGCAGCGCGGCATGTGGTGTACCGATGCGAACTGGACCACCCACTTCGGTGGCGTGGCTATACGACAGGCGACGGCGACATCCCCGTCCACGCCCGCGCACCCTCGCTCGGGCAGGCCCAGCAGCTGATGACGGCCACCACCGTCGGCGACGGGAACCGGTCCGCGTGGGTCGAGCACACCGAACACGACGCCGGCGGCGGCCTGTGGGTGCGCGCAGCCCTCGACGAACGGGCCCGGGCACGCGAGCACACCACCCGGGTGTTGATGGAGACCCTCACCGACCAGCGGCTGCGTGCCCGGCTGGCCACTCTCCCCGCTTGCGGGATCGGTGGTGTGCCCGTGGTGGTCTGCGTGCCCGGTGACGCCGTGGAATGGGTTCTGGGGCAGCACGACGGGCATGGGGCTTTGATCGTGGCCGCGGCGGTGACCAACCACCACCTGTGGTGGAACGTGCTGGTGCCCGCCGACCGTGCCGCCGAGACCGACCTGGGCGTGGTCGGCAGCCTGGCCGAGCTCGGCCTGACCGACCCAGAGGCCACCCTCGACGACTGGATGGCCGCCACCGACTGCGGGGGCCTGGTCCTGCTCGCCCCCCAAAACGCCAAGGCAGCCCCGCTGCACCGGGACGGGGCAGCAGCCGATCCCTACGCCGACCGCTGCACCGGAGCGCTCAAGCGTCACGCCCAGCTGCTGGGCGAGTTCGAGACGACCGCCGACCCGCTGCGGGCAGCGGAACTACGCGCGCGAGCGCACGAGTGGGAAGGGGCCATCCAGCGGTCGGTCGCACCCGGCCCGGAAACGGCGCCTCCCCACGGTGATCAGCAGGAGCGCGCCTCGCGGTAGGCCGGGCGATGATGGCAATGATCGTCGCGAGGGGACCAGGACGCAGCGGAGGAGGCAGCACGTGTCTGAGCAGGAACATCCGTTGGAGGCGCTGCACCGGGCGCGGGATGCGGTGGCGGCGGCTGTGAGCCGGCAGGCCAGAACCCCGCAGCCATCCTTGCACGAGCTGTACGCCTTGGGCTCCGCGATCGTGGGCACGCTCGCCCAGCTCGGCAACCTCAGCTCCGTGCTGGTCTACCAGGTGGGGCGCTTCGACGAACACGAGCTGGAACGGGCCACGACCAGCGATGACCCCGCCGACAAGCTCAGGATTGCCGGAACGCACCTGGCCAGGCTCAGCGACGAGTTGGCCACGGCCGTCGGCGACGCCAACCGGTACTTGACCGCGATGGAGAGCGTAGACCTGCACACCTCCAGCGACATCCAAACACGACCCGAACCCGACCTATAGCCGCGGCCGTCCGGGGCATTCGCGCTGGTCACCGCGACCGCGTTGCCGTGCACCGGCCCCCCTACGCGGGGCGGTGATCACCGGGTCGCTCGATGGCGTCGGGGGGTTCGGGCATGTCCGTCTCGGCGGGCCCGCTGGAGTGCTCGGGCTCGCCGCTCCTCGGGGGTTTCGGCGGGCATGTGCGTGATCTCGTCGTCGACGGCCTGGTGCTCGTCGACCTTCTCTTGGAGCGCGGCGAGCTGCTGGGCGCGGCTGAGCAGCTCGTGCCGGAGCTCGGCGGTGCGGGCTCGTTCGGCGGTGCGCTGCTGCAGGTTGGTGGCCAAAGTGGCGCGGGCTCGGTCGCGCGTGGCTTCGTGAGCGGCCTGGTCGCGCGGGGTCGGCGCGGTTTCGGCACCGCGCTGGCGGCACCGCTCCTGGTGGTCGAGCTCGGCTCGCAGCTTTTGGTGGTCGCGGCGGCCGCGCTGCCGGATCGCCTCGGGAGTGAGCCGGTCGAGCACGGTGGCCAGGGAGAGGCCGGGCACGATCACGAAACCGTCGGTGGCGAGGCGGCCGAGTGCGTGGAGCAGGCCGTCGTCCCCGACGATCTGAGCTAGCTGGTCGATGGTCGTGCGGTGCTGGCTGCGGCCGGGCAGGATCCGGCCGTGCTCGTCACGCCACGCGGCCAGCCGGGCGGCGATCCAGCGGGCGGGCACGACGACGCGTTCGGCGGGCATCGCGGGCAGCGCCGACCAGGACGTCGGCCGGTACTCCAGAGCGTGCTCGATGTCGCGGTTGGTCCACCCGGCCTGCCAGTACAGCCGGCACAGGTTGCGTACCCACTTCGCCGACAGCCGGGCCAGCACCAGGTGAGCCTGGCGCAGCTCGGTGGCAGCGGCGAGCATCTCGCCCCTGCTCACCGGCACCCGATCAGCAAAAACCGGGCGCATCCCTTCGTCAGAGCGGGCGCGAAGCGCCTCTATAATTTCAGTACTAACTGAATCTTCAGTGATCGAGTTGTGGAAAACTTTCTCGCGCGCGTAGGAACCACCCTGATTCGTAACGGTCTCCCCTTTTGGGGAGACCGTTGGGGTCCAGGTTTTGTCCACAATGCTCACCGGCGCGACCGGGAGGATGGGGCCGAGGGTTTCAGCGAGCTGCTGGTTCGCGCGGCGCTGGGCGGTGGCCTGGAGCTCGGCCAGGCGCTGCAGAAGGTCGGGGCCACGTTCAGCGGCAAGGTCGCCGGGGCGCAGCGGAATTCTAAGGGCGTAGACGGCGGCGCGGTTGCCTTCATCGGCGCGCAGGCCCATCGGCCGGAACTGTGGTGTGGAGCCGTGCTCGATCACCGAAATCCAGCCGGTGACGCGGAGCTGACGCAGCCAGCCAGCCATCGTAGACCGGGCCCACCCGGTGGCCTCGATCAGCCGATCCCAGGTCGGCCACGTCTCCCACGTCTCCCAGTCGGCGTGAGCTGCCAGGCAATGGACCATCTCGTAGAGGCAACGGCGGGTGCGCAGCTGCAGCAACTGCACCCATTCCTCGGCGCCGAGCTGCTCAACCCACTCGGCCTGAGACTGCGGGTCACGACTGCCAAGGGCCTGTGCCGGCACCGGGCCGATATCGGCAGCGGCAGGTGAACCGCCGTGCGCGGCCCAGCACGGTCCGCAATGGACCGTGCGAAGCGGTAGCGGCCGCGGCACACCCGGCCGTTCACCGCAGGTGATGCAGATGTCGCGGTCGTTCTGCGCACGGTCTGTAGAAGCTTCGCGCACAGCGTGGGGCTCGGCGTCCTTCGGCGCACCCGCGCCGAGCACAGCAACGGCGGCACCGACGGCACCAGCCGACGGCGTGTCGTTGTCAGGATGGAGTGGATCTGAAACAGGGCGTGCGCTACCCTGAGAACGCCTGTCCAAGGCAGCGTCCTCCTGGCAGAGGGCACCAGGCGTGAGTGGATGGCAGTCCGCTCGGCCCACATACAACAGGTCGTGATCCTGGCAGGGATCTCCCGGCCTTGAAGACCGATCCGACGACACCGGCCCTGGCAGGGGCCGGTTTTTGCTGTCCTAGGTGGATTGCCCGGCGCGTTTTCAGTTGGCCTATTCGTTGCTACTGATCACGCTGTCTCGGACAGCACCTCCTGATCGTGGGCGTAACGAGCTTGAACCGATTCGGGCGCGTTCAGTCCATGCACCTCGGCAAGCTTGGCTGCGAGGTAGTCGGAATACCGCATCCCAAGACGCTTGGCCTCGCGCTTGTAAACCGCTGCGTGCTGGTCGGGCACACGGACGGTGAACGGTGTCCGATCTCCGTAGGACGGCTGAGGCATGATCAGAAACCTATCTGATGCTGCATCAGAAAATCTCGGCGACACGCCGTTCGTCTGGATCACGCAGCAGTAACAAGGCGCTGCAGACGCCGGCGCGAAAAGCGCCACTGCCCGCCGAGGCAAACGCCCGGGATGTCGCCGCGGTATGCGTCGGCGAGCAGTCGCTCCACCGGAATGTGCAGCAGGTCGGCCGCCTCCTCGGGCAGCAGCGGCATGTCCTGCAGCCGTGCATGCGGGTCGCTCATGGTCGTCTCCTTCGGCACGTGGCCGCCGAACGAGCTTCGCCTCTACCCCAACAGAGGCGTCGTCATTCGTTGGCACCGACTTTGCCAAAGTAAGCTACAGCTGACTCACCGTCAACTACGGCCTACACAAGTCCCAGGTATGCCAGCTAGAGTGGACGCGTTGGGAGGTGGGGGACGTGGCCGACGAGATAGCCAAAGGTGGCGAGAGCACGTTCGCCGCCAAGCTGGAGCGCCTGTTCGAGGTCGTGCGCCGACCCGATGGCGGGCGCTATTCCGTGCCCGAGGTGGCCGCCGCGATCGACGTCAGCAAGCAGCACCTGTATGACCTGCTGAGTGGGAAACGGCAACGGCCGGCATGGGAGCTGGTGACCAAGCTCGCCGAGCACTTCGGTGTCAGCGTCGTCTACTTCGGCGACGGCGCCGACGCCGAGAGGTACTCGCAGCAGCTCGACCTGCTGTCGTCGCTCAGCGACGCGGGAGTGCGCGACATCGCGCTGCGCTCGGGGCAGCTCTCTCCGGCGCACCGTGGCGTGTTGAAAGGTCTGCTGGATCACCTGCAGTCGCTGGAACGCGACCAGCCCGACGAGAAGCGCTGATCACTACCGCACGGCCAGCTCACGCGCGAGCGCCAACAGGACATTGACGTCGGCGTCCATTCCCGACTCTGTTGGTGGTGCGATCACCGATGCCGCGGATACCTGCGCTGCATTGCTTTCCCTCCGCTTGATGGCTTCCCAGATCTGGGTGGCTTGGTGTGCAGGCGAGGCAGGGTCGTCGAGCGATTCCATGTACGGGCTCAGGAGTACCAGCCCGTCCCGGCACTCCACGATCCGCCGGTAGTAGCGGAGGCGCATCTGGCGCGGGTTCCATGCGTCGTGGAGCGGCGATCGGGGTGGGAAGAGGACGATGTGCGGGAACTGCGCCGCGAGCGTCGACCACAGCGGCCGCAGCTGCCGGTGGTGGCGCCGTTGCTCGAACCACAGCCGAGTTTTTGCCCAACCGGTGCGGATCCCGGGGTAGGCGAGTCCCGCGAAGAACACGGTGATTCCGGCCGCGAGCAACGGCGTGGTCCACACCTCCGTCCTGGGCAGCACGGGATGGCCGGTGGTGAACAGTCCAGCGGTCGCGATCACGCGAGGTAGGTGTGTGCCGCCGCAGCACACGACCAGCCCGCCGGCGGCGATCCGCAGGCTGAGGCGAGCGCGAGAGACGGTGTGGTCTGCGACTCTCCAGGCCAGGCGAGCTCCTCGGGCTGTCGCGTACGCCATGTAGAGGTTGCCGATGAAGTAGAAGGCCAGCACGCCGGCCTCGCCGTTGGCCTCCTCATAGGAGGCTCCTCGGTCTGCAGGGGCCGTGAGCGCAAACGCCGCGATCAGCCCGGCGCTGGCCAGCAACGCGAGCGCGATCTCGCGATACCCCACCGCAGATCGCGTCGCAGGTTGTCCCGCGGATTGCAGCAGGACCAGCAGCAGCGCGAAGAAAACGGTCAGGAAGACGTTCTGAATCAGCTTCGGCGACTGCGGGCCGAGAGCGGGGATGTTGGCGGCCAACTGCGCGGTGAGTGCGGCAAAGACCAGGACGGTGCAGGTCGTGACGACGCGCAGGCCTCGGTCGTCGGGCACGCGCCACAACTGGGAGACCTTCCAGGCCGCGCCGATAGCTGCGGCCGTCCACATCAGAAGGTTCGGAATCAGCATCACAACCACCCCTGGTGGTCGTCGAACGCACCTTGGAGCGTGCGCGATGACGCGCTCGACCGGTCCGGCCTCGCTTGTAGGCGGTCGAGCAGTTCCGCCCACTCCTTGATCACGGTGGCGACCATCTCGGCCTCGTGCTCGTGCGCCGGCCCGTAGCCTTCGCGGCGCAGGGCCCGACGGACCAGATTGGGCGGCAGATCCGGGAACAGCTGATTCCACACGTCGCCGTCGGCCTCGTCCTGGCCGTGGTCGCTGATGATGTGCCCGACCTCGTGCAGGATGATGTGGTCCTGGTGGGCTGGGGTGGTTTCGGCCTGGTACAGGATGTAATCGGCTGCGGCGGTACCGAACCACATCCCGAACGCACCCGGCACCGGGAGCGGGTACGACACCAGCTGGATCGGCTTGCCCCGATGCTCTCCGAGTCGGCGGCACAGCTCTCGCACATCCAGTGGTGCGCCGATGTCGAGCTCGCGCAGCAGTCCCCGGACCGTTCGCCGCAGTTGCAGCTCGTTCTTCCATCGCCGAGCGGTGGCCATGTCAGGACTCCTTGAACACCGGCAACGACAGCAGCACCGACGCCGTGGCCCAGGGATGGCTGACCAAGCTGACGTGTCCGCCTGGTAGCTCGATCAGCTCCTGGCCGAGCGTCTCGGCGAGGCGCTGCGCGCAGCGGTATTCCCAGCGCCCACGCGACCGGCTGCCGCCGGTCAGGACGATCGGGACCTCTCGCGTCGACTGGATAAGGCGGGCGATGTCAGGGTTGTAGGCGCGCACCGCCTCGAAGTCGTGGGCGAAGAAACGCCGCAGGTTGGCCTGGATGTCGCCGACGGACGGCTCGGGACTGGCGCCGTCCTCCTGGTCTTCGTCGCGGGGCCCGCCCAACGTGGCGAAATGCCGGCCTGCGGCGAAGACATCGTCGCGGGCAAGGGCCGCGACCTCGTCCAGCCCGCGAAGCTGCTCCGGGTCCGGCTCCACGGTCGGCAGCGGCGGCTCGTGGGCGACCAGGCCGCGCACCAACTCGGGGTACTGCATCGCCAGCTGCAGACCGATCACGGCTCCGATGCTGGTACCGACGACCAGGGCGGGGCGGTCGGTGACCGCTTTCAGCAGCTCCGCGGCATCGGTGGCGTGGCTTTCGATCGACACGTCCACTGAGGAACTGCTGCGAGACAGTCCGCGGTGATCGTAGGAGATCACCTGGTGGCCGGCCTCGGAGAGCGTGTCAGCTAGCTGAGCGGTTGCACCGGCCTCGGCGAGGGCGCCCTGGATGATCAGCACCGGTTCGCCCTCGTTGCCTCGCGTCTCGTAGTACAACCCCGCCGCCTGCATCGGCTCCCCCTCGATCCCGTTTGTGCTTCTTCCGAGGTTAGCTGGCTCGACACACGACCTCAGGCAGCTCGATGCTCCCCGAACCCACGTTTCGCACTTGCCACGAACAGCGCCGGCGACCTTCGAACCTTCGCGGGCCATATGCGACCGAAATTCCCGGATACTACGGGCGCACAGGAGGCGGTTCCGGACTTCGTTTGATGGTCGAGCTGAGGAACCCTCCACCCCGACCGAAGGAGAGAAACCGACCATGGGCGCCGACTTGATCGCGATCGACCGCGCCGACGCCCAGACCCTGGCCACAGCCGCGTTCAAGACGGGCTACCAGGGCTTCAACGACGACAACATCTCGGACCTGATCGGCGAGGAAGATCGCTCCGTCATCGACCTGATCGATGTACACCCCGGCGCCGTGGAAACCGTCCGCGACGCCGCCAAGAACGGCGCCCGGTACATCAACCTCCCGCATGCCGTTCTACAGCTCGTACATCTTCGACGTCTCGAACCCTCGGCGGCCCCGGCATGCTCCTTGTCGGTGGCTCCAGCTTCGGCGACTACCCGTTCGAGGAATTCCGCGACGTCGCTGTTCTCGCAGCAGTTCTCGCCCTCGCCCCGGCCTGAGCCAACACCGAGTCCGGTTTCAGCCGCACCACTCCGACACCTGGATTCACGATGCGCAGGTCCCTACGAGCACTTGTGAGAAGGCCCGGCGCCGAACGTTCGGTGCCGGGCCTTCTCCAGAGGAGACCACCGTTCTGTCCGATGCCGATGATGTCGAGCGGCACGCTTGCCCCCGCTGCGTTGTCGATCCGGGCTCGCCGTGCCGGTCGCGGTCCGGCACGGTGGCCGGGACCTACCACACCGGCCGGTTCATGAAGGTTCCTCGCCTGGCCAAGCGGCTGCGGGTGCCGACCCCGGCCGACCGCGGGCCGGGGCAGCTGTGGCGGTCGGGCACCCCGCCGCCAGTATCAATCCCCACCGACACCCCGGCCACGGACATCAGGGTGGGCTACGCCCGCTGCTCACACCTCACGCAAGAACTCCAGTCCCAGTTGGACGCCCTGGCCGCGCACGGCATTCCCCGGGAGAAGATCTTCGCCGAGAAGGTCTCCACCCGCGTACGGGTGCGCCCGAAGTTCGAGGCCGCGCTGGACGCCTGCCGGCAGATCAAGGCGCACGCCCCGCACTGCCGGGTCGAATGCCCGTCGCCGACGCGGGCCCGCACCCACGAACTCGACACGCTCCGGCCGATGTTCCAGCAAGCCCTGCAAGCCGGATCGCCGTGGATCGCCGCGCCGCGGCCGCCACTGCGCGACGAGCTCTACACGATCGGCGGCGACGGGCGGCCGCGGCTGGGCGAGAGCGAGCCGACGATCGAAGCCGCCAACGTCCTGCGCTGCGGCCGCGACCTGTTCGTACAGATCTCCGGCAGCGGCAACGAACTCGGGTACAGATGGCTGGAGACGGTGCTGCGGCAGCTCGGCGACTACCGAGTGCACCCCGTCCGCGACGTCTACACCGGCACCACCTGGACTCCAGCATCTCCCTGCTGCGGCCCGGCCTGGTGCTGCTCAACCCCGACCGCGTCAAAGAGGACACCATCCCGCAGCCGCTACGCGGGTGGGACCGGATCTGGTGCCCGCCGATGCGCCCGACCGGCACCCCCGTAGACGGCACTGTGCCGTTGTCCTCGCCCTGGATCGGCATGAACCTGCTGATGGTGCGCCCGGATCTGGCGATCGTCGACGCCGCGCAGACCGAGCTGATCGCCGCACTGCAACGCCACGGCATCCACGCGATCCCGCACACCCTGCGGCACGCACGGGCGCTCGGCGGCGGTTTCCACTGCGTGACCCTCGATCTGCGCCGCGACGGCGAGCTCGCCGACTACACCGAACGGAGGCCCACCATGCCGTCCCCGAGACCCACGCCTCCGCCGCCCGCGGCCGCCGGAGGGGCGCTGGTGGCCCGCTACCAGCAGCTGCGCGAAGCCACCCCGGCCCGCCGGGCCCTAATCGCGCGCTCGCGGGTGCAAGCGGCGCTGCGCCGTGCCCTGCACGAGGACGGGTTCCTCGAAGTCGACACCCCGCTACTGCAGCACTGCCGGCCCGCCCCCGGCCGCAGCTTCAACGTCGACAGCCAGTTCCTGGATCCACACACCTACCTGCGCAGCTCCCCGCTGCACCTGCGCGGACTGCTCACCGCCGGCCACCACGCGGTGTTCGAGATCGGCCGGTCTTTCCGGGACGAGCCCGCCGATGCCACCCATAGCGCCGAGTACAGCCTCATCGAGATCTACCAAGCCGGTGGCGACTACCTCGGGATGCGCGACCTCGCCCAGCAGCTGATCTGCACCGCGGCGCGCGCGGCCACCGGCACCACCACGATCACCACCCCCAGCGGGCAGACCATCGATCTCGCCACCCCCTGGCCGGTCATCGCCGTCTACGACGCCATCACCGAAGCACTCGGCATGCCCATCACCCCCTGCACCACCACCGAGCAGTTGCGCCAGGCCGCGCGAGCCCACGACGTCCCGCACCGGCCCGAATCCGACGCCGACGAACTCGTACTGGAGCTCTACGACCACCTCGTCGAGCCCACCACCACGACACCGATCGTCTACTCCGGGTTCCCGAGCGGACCGTCGCCGCTGGCCGCCACGCAACCGGACAATGCGGCGGTGGCGCAGAAGTGGGACCTCGTCATCCGCGGCCGCGAAATCGCCACCGGCTACACCGAAACCAGCGACCCCACCGAACTCCAGCGCCGCATGGCGCCGGACGGCGACCGCATCCTGCCCAGCGAGGCCTCCACACTGGACACCGACTGGCAGGCCGTGTTCAACGCGGGCCTGCCGACCCCGTCCGGTGGGCTGTGCATCGGGCTGGAACGGCTCCTGCTGCTGATCACCGACCTGACCCAGATCCAGGACGTCATCCCGTTCCCCCTGCAACAGGACACCCCATGACCACGGACACCACGACATCCGAACTCGCCCAGCACATCGCCACCGGCTACGCACTCGGCAAACCCACCGCCACCCGCCTCATCTCCACCGGGTTCGAAGACACCAACCTCGACCTCACCACCCGCCGTCAGCAGGTGGTCGCGAAGGTCTTCGCCCCCTCGCGGGCCCGGTGGGCGCACCGGACCGCCGAGATCATCCAGCGGGCCCGCGCCGCCGGAGGCCGCCATCCCCGGCTGCACCACGACACCGCCGGCCAGCTCGTGCACCATCTACCCGGCGGGCGGACATGCCTGGTCATGGACCGCATCGACGGCGCCGACTACTACCAGCTCGGCCGCCCGCCAACCACTGCGGAGCTCGGTGACCTGGCCGACCAGGTCGTGCTCGTGCACAGCCTGGACCTCGAGCTGGATCCGGTATCGGATCCCTGGCAGATCACCCAGCTCGTTCCGCTCGCCCACACCCTGCACGACGTGCTCGACGCCGAGCAGCGGCGCCTGGTCGACACCGCGATCACCGCCACCACGGCGGTGCGGCGGGACCTGCTGCCCGTCACCGTCATCCACGGCGACCTCACCAAGGGCAACGTCCTCGTCGACCACGACGGCCGCATCGTGATGATCGATTTCGGGGTCGCCCACACCGCGCCGCGGGTCCAAGAACTCGCGGTCGTCGCGGCCAACCTCTGCCACGGCTCCCCGACACCGCTGCCGCAGCGCGCCGAACACCTCGCCGCGCTCTACTCTCCCCGCGCCGCCAGCCCGCTCACCACCTGCGAGCACGCCGCGCTCGCCGCCTACACCGGGGCAGCCGCGGCGATGGAAATGCTTGGTGCGCTGGCCGAATGGCACCACGGCAACCGCGGCAGCGAAGTCGCTTACCTGATCGACCTCGGACTGGCCGGACTCCGAGAAACCCGCTGACCGCACTAGCTAGCCCCGGGCAGCATCGAGGCCGGGCACCCACGGGTGCCCGGCCTCGCTCGTTCTCATGGCGCGGTCAACGCAGCCGGGACCACAGCCACGCCAGCGCCGCCGCACCCTTGGCGCGCTGATGCGCCCGCAAGCCCGGCACGTTCGGCGGTGCGGGCAGCAGAGACTGGTAGGTGAAGTCGCCGGCGATCGCGGCCAGCACCGCGTTGACGGCATCCGGATCGGCCTGTCGCGCGGGCTCGTAGCCGCGCCAGATCGTCTCGCAATCCAAGTCCGGGTTGTCCGCGGCCACCGACGGCAGCAACAACAGCGCGTCGACCCACGCCGCCCCGGTGACCGCATACGGCCAGTCCACCACCACGACCTCGCCGTCGGGCGTGATCAGCAGGTTGTCCGCGCGCAGGTCGGCGTGTAGCAGGGTCTTGCCCGCGGCCGCCGCATCCCACCCGCTCTCCAGCTCAGCAAAAACGTCCAGTTCAGCGCGGGTGTCGGCATCCAACAGCGCAGCCTGGGCATCGCCGCCCGCCAGCCGCCGCCAAGACCGAAAGTTCCCGGAGAGATCCTCTGCGATCGTCGGGACGGTGATGATCGGGCTCGGGGTCAACTCGGCTGCCATGCCGCCCAGCGCCGCGAGAACCAGCTGCAGCTGCTCCAGACGCCATGGCTCGTCCGGTTGCCGACCGGCGACGCATTCGAAGACCAGCACCACCCAGTCGCCATCATCATGGCTCCAGCGCAGCCGGGGCGCGGGCACCGTCGGAGGCAGTGCCGTGGCGATCTCGATCTCCCGCCGATACAGCCCGGGTGCCTGCGGGTTTCGGTCAGCGTTGATGGCCTTGACGAACCACCACCGCCCGTCGGACAGCTGGATCCGGGACGCCAGCCCCGGCGAAAACCCGCCGCTTTGCGGCTCGTCGACCACGACATCGGCGCCGAGCTCGGCCACCACCGCGGCACGCACATCCTCAGGCACCTGATCCCACCGCAACCGGCTCATCATCCCCACCCCGTCTTTCCCTTGCTCGTCAGCAAATCAGACTCGCGTTGCGCCGACAGGTCCTCGTCCGCTTCGTTAGCGGGCCAGACCCCGCCAGATCGCCGCCACGGTCGATTCGGACACCAGTAAGGCGTCGACCCCCCTCGGGGTGCCACCACGACCCGGACCGCAGGCCGGGCTGTTAGTCGGACAGGAATAGCGGCCCGCTGGTGGCAGTTGTCCGCGGCGGAATCTTTGCAGGGTTCCTGTGACAAGACGCGTCATGGTGCGACATCCCGTGAGTTCGGTGGTTCCTCATTAAGAACAATCACGATCACGAACCACACCCCATCCGTCTTGTCTGCAGTCCGGGTGTCGCAGCACCACGAGCCCGATGAGTAGGGCATCATCAGTCCGGTCGGCCGACGTACTAAACGAAGATCCCCGGCTTCCTATGGCTAAGCCGGGGATCTTCGTCTTCTCGGTGATCAGGCGCTACGCCAGCCGTTCGTGGCCTTGATCGTGTCGATGAAGGCAGCGAACCGAGCAGCTGGGACGTTGAGCTGCCCGCCGCTGCGGTCCTTGGTATCGCGCACACCCACCTCGATCGGAGTCATGGCGATCTCCACGCATGCGGCGTTGTTCTGGCTGTAGGTGGAGGTGCGCCACGGGAGTGGGGCGGCCTCGGAGTGGTTCATCTTAGGGTCCTTGCTTCTTCAAGTCGCAGTCGATTTGGTCGAGCTGCTTGATCGTCTCGGTTTCTCCGAGCGTCCGGACCATCATCATGTCGAAGGACTGGGTGAAGGTTTCCACCCTCTCGGGCTGCTCGTAAATGAGTGCGCTGGTGAGGGTGTCAACGCAGACGACGGTCGGGAGGTCGATGGTGCTGTCGAAGTCGAGGATGTTGAAGGCGGAGCCCAGTGCTGCATGTGCGCCGGCCGTGTAGGGCAGCATCCGGATCATGATGTTGTCGCGTTCGCTCAGGTCGCGGAGGTGGGCGATCTGACGGCGCATCACATCAATGCCGCCGACTTGCTGCCGCAGAGCGCCTTCGCCGATCACGGCGATGAGCTCTTGCCGGCCGTGTAGCACGCCTTCTTGGCGACGCATTCGCAGTGCGACGCGTCGCTGGATCTCGACTGCACGGATGTACGGCGCTTCTTGCATGAGACTGGTGGCGTATTCCTCGGTCTGCAGCAGGCCGAGGATGAGTTGTCCGTCGTGGCCACGGATTTTGGTGGCGCCGGTTTCCAGTCCAAGGACGTCGCCCAGCGGGCCGTCGATGAGTTGCTGATAGTCCTGCCGCCAGTCCGGTTTGGTGGCCGTGACCCGCACCTCTTCGAGTGTTGCGCGATCGTCAGGACTGAGCTCGTAGATCTCGCACAACGAGGTCAGCTGTTTAGGGGTGAGACGGTGTTTACCTCGCTCGATGCGGGTCACGGTCGGTTGGGTGACGCCGACGGTTCGGGCGACGTCGGCGGCGGAGAGACCGATCTCGGTGCGGTATCGCCGCAGTCGGTTGCCGAGAGCATAACTACCGACAGTTAGCGGAGCGTCGCCCATGTTGCCTCCTCTAGACCGATCGTGTCGCCGGATTTAGCAGTAACACCTCGTTTGCGCCGCATGTCGTAACCAACGGCTCACATTGGCACACACAAACGGAGCCCTACCGCTAGCGAATATACGCGCGTATATTCGCTAACGGTAAGTTTCACAACCGTCACTGAACGGTACCGCTGTCACAGATCCCCGATCTTCCAGGGAGCCGGGTGCTCCGGTGACCCCCAGGCCGTTGAAGCTCCGGCTCCCTGGATCCCGGCGGTGGTGGCCGTGGCCGGCCCCCGACCCGACTGCGGCCACCACCTCAATGTCTGAGGAGCACTTTGATGACCACCAACACCATCGTCGACGCCGGTAGATCGCTGAGCACCGTGCCGGAGACCTGGCCTGAGACGACGCCTGTTGTCGAGGTCTTCGTGGATCACGAAGGGAACGTGCACGAGCGCGCCCCCGAGTCCCCGGGCCGCACGTTGTGCGGCCTGAATGCGGGTGCCTCGAACGAGGTGGTGGGTGCGCGTCCGTGCCGCGCGTGTGTGGTCCGGCATTTCGAGGTCGTCGAAGCGCTGGTAGTGCAGGGCGAGGTCGTGGGCAGTTCGTGTGGCGAGTCGGAGTCGTGGTTGGCGGCGGCGGGCTGAGGCCCGCCGGCCGTTTCCGTTTTTCGCGGTGAGCAGCCGAAAGGCCGGGCAAAAGGGTTTGGGTGATGTCGTGTGAGCGTGGTGTCCGATGTGGACGTGCAGTTGCAGGCGGCGCCGCTGATGCCAGCGCGGACGCTGTCCGGTCTGGAGCATCCGGCGTTTCCGTCGGTGCTGGCTGCGGCGATGCCGGGTGTGGAGCACACCCGGAGTTGCTGGCCGGATGAGCAGGATGAGCATGTGCTCGTCGATCCCGCGACCCGCTCGGCGGTGCGGGTGGTGATCGCTTGGGACCGCCGCCAGGCGCGGGCACGGACCTGGATCGGTGAGGTCGGTCCCCGCCGGTTGTGGAATGAGATCAGTGCGCGGCTGGAGGAGTGGAACTGCAACGGGCGGATGATCCCGGAGCACTGGCTGGAAAGCGGGATTCATTACCACCGTCCTGTGTCGGAGCCGGTGGTCGTCGAGCAGGTGCCGCCTGCTCCGCCCGTTCCGGCTGATGCGGGTTCGGCGGGAGATCTGCGTGCCGAGATCGAGCGTGCCCGCTTGATCCAGACCGACCACCACTCGGTGGTCGGCTGATGGGACCGGGTTGCACGCGCCCGGTTCCTTCGTGTGCCTGTCACCTTCGCCCCCTCGGAGGTGACAGGCACACCTCGTTCTCACAGCGCCCGGCTCGGGCGCTGTGTCCATGAAAAACAGAAGGAGTAACTCATGAGCAGCGTTCTTGATGATCCTGCTGTGCTGAATCCGTTGCCGGCACGGCAGGCGGCGCTGACGGTGTCGTCGGATGTGCCGTCGGAGGGTGCGGTCCGGCCGTTCGGGCTGACGCGGGCGAAAGCCTTGGGCGAGGGTGAGGCGGTGGTATCGCTGCCGGCCGTCAGCTATGACGCGGTCCGGCAGCTCAACGTCGACGCCGGCGAGCGCCCGTTCGTCGACTCGCCTGATGTGATCGTGGCGGGGACGTCGTACGACACGCAGTACGACATGCAGTGGTTTGTCGACCAGGACTGATCTGATGGGTGCTGCCTCAGTTTTGGTTATTAGCCAGGACCTCGACATCACGGCCGACCTGGTGATCGCCGAGCTCGCCCGGCGGGACGTCGGTGTGGTTCGTTTCGACCTCGCGGATTTTCCCGAGGCCTTGACCCAGGTCGCCTATCTGGTGCCGGGCCGTACCCGGTGGACCGGCGCGCTGCGTGGCCGGGTGCGCGATGTGGACCTGTCCGCTGTGGAGAGTGTCTGGTACCGCAAGCCGTCACCGTTCGCGCTGGCCCCAGGGATGACCAGAACGGAGCAGCAGTGGGCGGCCGCCGAAGCACGCGTGGGCTTCGGCGGCCTGCTCGCTGCGCTCGATGTGCGGTGGGTCAGCCGCCCGGACCTGATCGCCGTAGCCGGCTACAAACCTCTGCAGATGGCGGTGGCGGTGGCCTGTGGCCTGGCGGTGCCGGAGTCGTTGGTGACCAACGACCCTGCTCAGGCTCGCGATTTCTGCTGGGCCCACCGGAAGGCCGGGGTGATCTACAAGCCGTTGACCGGTGGCCCGGGGTCGGAGAACGGTGACCGTGTCGCGCTGCGCGCGGATACCGTGTCGGCCGGGGAGATCACCGACGGGGTCCGGCGCACTACGCACTTGTTCCAGGTCCGGGTTCCGTGCGCGTACGCGGTGCGGGTCACCGTCGTCGGTGACCGGCTGTTCGCCGCCCGTATCGACACCCCGCCCGGTGTGGACACAGTGGACTGGCGTGCGGTGCATGACCAGCTGACCTGGACCCCGATCGACGTGCCCGACGACGTCGCTGCAGGGCTTCGCGCAGTGATGGGCAGGCTCGGCCTAGCCTACGCCGCACCCGATTTCATCGTCGACCACGACGGCCGGTGGCAGTTCCATGGCGACCTGAACCCGAACGGCCAGTGGGCATGGATCGAATCGTTACGCCCGGCCATCACCCGGGCCCTTGCCGACGAACTCACCCAAGGAAGGTCATGACCACCCTCGATGACACCACCGCGCTGCGCAACGGGCTAACCGAGCAGTTGTCCGCCGGCGTGCTCACCACTCCCATGTGGCGGGAGGCGTTCCGGACCGTTCCACGCCACCTGTTCGCGCCCCAATTCGCGCTCCACACGCCCGGATCGGGCACGTTCGTCTATCACGACACCACCGCACCGGACACCGAGCGCCGCGCGTCGGCGCTGGCTGCGGCCTACACCGACGACACGCTGATCACCCAGTTCGACGACGCAGGCGTTCCGGTCAGCTCGTCGACCGAGCCGAGTCTGATGGCCTCCATGCTGGAGGAACTCGACGCCCGGCGTGGGCATCAAGTCTTGGAGATCGGGACTGGGACCGGCTACAACGCGGCGTTGCTGTGTGCGGCGCTGGGCGAGGACAACGTCACGACCATCGATGTCGCCGCCGAGCTGGTCGCCGCCGCACGTCCCTCGCTGACCGCGGCCGGCTACCGCCCAGTGGTGGTCAGCGGAAATGGTGCGGCCGGTGTTCCCGAGCGGGCTCCGTTCGACCGGATCATCGCGACCTGCGCGGTAAGCCGGATTCCGGCTGCGTGGCTGGAACAGCTCGCACCGGAGGGCGCGATCCTGGTCAACATCAGTAAAGGCCTCGTTCTTCTTCGCCGCACGGACGATGGTGATGCCGTCTCGGGCCGGTTTTTGTCCCCGGCCGGGTTCATGCCCTTGCGATCGGCCGGAGAACCATCCGGGCCGCAGGGGCGGCAGATTGTCGACGCGACCTCCGGCGAGGCCGACAGCACGCACCGCGAGCAGGTGCCGTGGGATGTCGATTTCGCCATGGCCGCGTTCTTCGCCGATCTCGTCGCCGACCGCAGCCGGCTGGTCTTCACCCATGACGAGAACGGCGCGGTGACCTCCTACCGGTGGCTGCACCCGGGCACCGGGTCGTGGGCGCGCGTCGAAGCCACCGGCGACGGCCAAGGCGTCGTCCACCAAGCCGGGCAACGTCGCTTGTGGACGGAGTTGACACCGATTCTCGAATCGTGGTTTGACGACCACGGCCGACCCGGGATCCAGCGCTACGGGCTGACCGTGAGCGCCGACGGAAGGCACCAGCTCTGGCTCGACACGCCGGGGATGTCCGAGATCGTCATCGCTGACGCAACGCCCTGATCACGAAACCCTGGAGGGGCCGGGCCGAATATTCGGCCCGGCCCCTCCAGGGTTTCGTGATCAAAGGCCGAGGTCGAAAGCCTGCTGCTGGCCTCGGGTGTGGTGGGTGGTCGGGCGCTCACCGTGAGACTGGGGCCCCTGCTTCGACGTGGTCGGCGAACGTGGCGCAGCTTGGCGGGCCAGCAGCACGGCCGGCGCCGCTGCATGCCGTTGCGTGGTGTCCGGTTGCGGCTCGGCCGTGGTTTCCGTGGTGGTGTGGGGTTCATTGACGGTCGCGGCCGCGGCGCGGGTGAGGACGGCGCGCTGGTGGAGCTGCTCGTCGACTTGCCCGTCGGCAGTCGGCTGGATGCGCTCGATGATGTCCCCGGCGGTGCGCACGACCTTCTCCGCGGTGGAGCGCACGACCTCGGTGGGGTTGCGTTGTCCTGCCCAGCCGGCCACGTACGGGAAGCTGTTGTCGCGGGTGTCGTAACCGAAGTGCCCCGCGATCAGGTACGCGACGGATTCGGCTTCGACTTCCCCGATGCCGCGGTGGTGACCGGGTTCGTCGGGGTCACGGGTTGTTGGGTCGTGCATGAGCATGTGCCCGACTTCGTGAGCCAGTGTCAACGCTGCTTGCGCATCGGATTGACCAGGGGTGATGTTGATGTTTCGGCTGGCAAAGTCGGTGTAGCCGTCTTCTCCCAGCCTGCTGGGCTGGGATGTGAGGGTGAAGCCGTGTTCGGCGACGATCGCGGCCAAGCCTTCGCGCATGCCCTCCGGTGCTGGCCCGTCCAGCGACACCGGGTCGGGGATTGGGCGCTGCGGTAGAGGCTCGCCGTCGGTTTGGGCGACGTCGAAAACCTTGACCGATTTCGCGCCCACCATTTTCCGGACCGGCACCGCGCCTGGCGGTACGTCGGTCTTGCGCACCGGTTTCTCGGATTCGACGACCTCCCCGGATTTCAGCCGCCAGCCGACGATGGCCGTCACCGGTGCCAGGATCGTGATGCCTTTCTCGCCTTTGCGGACTTGGCGGCCCAGGTCCTGCCAGGCGTTATAGCCCGCAATCTGGGTGGCGTCGGGCTTTTGCAGTGCGATCAGCAGTTGGTTGTTCGGTGAGTAGGTGTGGAACCGGGCGGCGACATCGAGCCAGCGTTTCCAGTCCTCGCCGCTGCTGATGCTCTCGACGTAGTCGGTGATCAGCTGGTGGGTCTCGGCGAGGCGTTCCTCGCGGGCGGCGCGGGCTTCCTCGGGCGATCGGCGGCTTTTCCTGGTGGTGGGCATGGTGCTCACTCCTCACGGCCGAGATCCGGGATGGGGATGCCGGCCTGGGTCAGCGCGGTGATCAGCTGGGTGATCTGCCGCTCGTGCCGCGCCACCGCCGCGGTGAGGTCTTCGATGGTGTCCTGCTGGGCTGTGAGCAGGTCGGAGATCGGAATGCGGTCAGCCATGATGATTCGTCCCTTTCAATCGGATGTGATGGTCACGCCGGGTTCGTCGGCGAGGTCGAGCACGACCAGGCGCTCGCTGAGGATGGTGAGAAGTGCTGGTCCGTGAGGGCCCGGGATCGCCCAGCACTGCAGACGCAACTGGCCGCCCTTGCCTGCATGCAGGCGTAATTCGCGGGCGGTCGACGCGATGCCCGCTTCGTGGAGCACCGCGTCCAACTCGCGCTCGACGATCTCGCGATGCTGCAGCCACGCGGCCTCTGTGGAGTCAGGCCGGTCCATGACGAGCGCGAGCCGGCGGCCGCCGTTGGCGTAGTCGACGACCCGGTCCAGTTCGTCGGGCTCGACCAGCTGCGGGCGGTAGGGCCAGGCGGCGGCGACCAGCTCGATGGCGCGGCGCTTGAGTCCTCGGTGGACTCGGCGCAGGGTGGTGCCGCCGCGCTGGTGCGCGGCGGCGGCCGGGGTGGGGTTGATCAGCGTCATCATCGCCTCATCTCGGGCTGCACCTTCGGGGTGCAGCGGGCGATCGGTGGCCGCTCGCCGCGGCCCTGTGCTTCGGGTTTCACCTCTCTGGCTGGCGGACCGGGCGCGGCTTGGCGGGCGAGTTGGGCGGCGGGGCTGCCGACCCGGCGGGCGGTGGCCACGACCGCCTGCAGCGCGAGGGTGGAGGTGTGCAGGACGTCGCTGGGCTGCAGCCCGGGTTGCTGGGCGGCGTCGGTGACGGATCGGGCGGCGGTCGTGGTCAGCCTGATCAGGGATCCGCGCAGCACGACGTTCGCGCACCGGTGGGCGTGCCCGGCACCGAGCGATCCGGACTGGCTGAGCTCGGCGAGCTGCTCGACGGGCAGGCCTTCGCCGTGCACGGCGGCCTGGCGCTGCTGCTGCCAAGCGACGGTCACCGGGTCGACGTGCGGGCCTCGGGTGGCGCTGGCGGCGTGCACCTCGACCGCGGCCGCCCAGGTCGCGCCCAGCGACTTGTCGCCGAAATCGCCGGGCTGCACCTGGGCGGCGAGTTCGGCGAGAATCCGGGGCGTGGTCAGCGCTTCGGCGACCAGACCCGTTTCGGCGTCGACGAGTGCCTGCTGCGGCAGGTCGAGCCACACCTCGGCATCTGCCTGGACTGCAATCAAGTGCTCGCGGTGCGGCGCGGGTGCGGCGTCGCCGCTGGGGTGCAGGGCTTCCCAGCGCTGCCGGGCGTCGTCGACCTCGGCCAGCGCGGTGTCGACGACGGCCAGGAGGCCGGCCAGCTCCGGGCTGGTGTCGGCGGCATGGCCGACCCGTAGGCCGGCGGCCTCGACCTGCCGCCGGATCGAGGACTCCAGGACGATCTGTGCGTAGGCCTCGGGCTGGGCACTGCGGGCCGGTGCGGTGGCCATCAAGGTGTGCAGGCCGGGGGCGGTGAGGAGCTGGCTGCGCATGACCTGGGGGTCTCCCGATTCCCGTAGGCGGGTGTGCACCGTCACCGGGTCGACTCCCGGCACCTGGTAGTCCTCGTGTGCCTGTTCTTCGCGGAGTCGCCGGGTTTCCTCGGCGCTGCGTCGTTCGACCTCGCCGTCGACGATCTTGTACTCCGTGCGGTCGTAGGCGACGCCGCCGACAACCAGGTCGTCGCCGAGCATCTCGTCCTGCCAGTCGAAATCCTCGTCGGCCAGGGTCTCGGCCAGTGCTGCGTCGGCTTCGGCGACCATCTCACCGAGCGTGCGATACAGCACCTGGTAGGCGGGCGACCGGAAGTCCTCGGCGCGCAAATAGTCCAGGTCGCGTAGGCGGCCGGGCTCGTCGAGCAGCACACCGAGCAGGGATCGTTCCGCGAACTCACGTGGGGTCATCGCCATGATTGCCCCTGGGCGCGCTGGAGTGCCTGGGCTCCGGCGGCCAGGCGCTCGGCGAACTGGTCGAGCTCGGCGGCCTGTTCACCGGAAACGGGCTGGTAGTCGGCGTCGCCGTGGGGGATGCACCACCACTGTCCACTGTGGTGGATCGGGCCGGGCACGCCCTCGGGCAGCAGCGGCGTTGCGGTGCCGTGGGCGATGGCGGTTTGCATCTGTTCTGCGCTGATCGGGCCGGGCATTGTGTTTCTCCTCGTCAGTTCGTCAGTAGGTGTTTTCGCAGTCGACGCCGCCCCCGTCGGCGGCCGACTGCAGCAACTCCAGCAGCGCCCCGGGGTCGTCCTCGATCTGCTTGCGCTGGTCGAGCCACCAGCTCGCGCGGTCGATCGTTCGCGCGGTCTCCTCGGCAAGGTCGTAGTCGTCAGGGGCGTGATCGTCCTGGACAGCCCAGATGTAGAGCTCGCGCAGGGCCTGGTGGCGCACCCGGCTGGCCCAGGCCACGGCCTTCTCGCTGCCGTTGAGCGGCGGCATCTGGGCGTCCTTGGCCCACTGCTCGGCATCCTGGTTCTCCTGCTCGCGTTTGGTAGCGAGCCATTGGGCTCTGTCCTCGATCCATTCGCCGCGGGGCGGGTGCCCTTGTTCGGCCCGCCAGCAGTCGGTGCAGGTGGCCTTCTGCTCCAGCCACCTTGCGAACCCGGCCCGGTCGGCGGCCTTTTTCTTACTGAGATCCTTCTCCTCGGTGTGGCCACACTGCCGGTAGGTGATCTTGAAAACAGTCTTCACAGCCATGGAGCAACTCCTTCTCGTTCATCGGGGTTCGCCGAGTACCAGGTGGTAGTCGGCGGTGAAACGGCCGCGGTTGGTCAGCAGGCGCGGCAGCACGCGCATCACTTGGGGGCCGTGCGGGGCGGGGATCGTCCAGCACAGCCACCGCCCGGCGGTGTCGTGGCCCTGGTCGTGGCGCAAGGCCAGTGCTGCGGCGTCGTCGGTTCCGGCGCGCAGCAGCGCGGTTTCGATGGCGTCCTCGACGTCAGCGACCCGGCGCTGCCAGGCGATTTCGTCGGCGGCGGCCGGGCCGTAGCAGGTCAGCAACAGCCGGGATTCGTCGCGCGGGCTCGTACGGCGTTCGGTGCGGATGGCTCGCAGGTCGGGGGCGAGATCGTGGTACGCGGGGCGGCGACGTCGCCACCACACCGCGACCTGGTGCGTGGTGATCCACACCGCCAGCACGGTCGGTGCGGCGATCAGCAGGAGATTCGCGAGCTCGGTCATGGGTGATCAGCCGCACAACGGCGGCGCTCCCTGCTGCTGGTGCCAACTGACCGGATCGACGGGCTGGCCGTTGACCTCGACCTGGTAGTGCAGGTGGGGTCCGGTGGACTGGCCCCGGTCGCCGATCTCGGCGACCTGCTGGCCGGCGGCGACCTGCTGCCCGACCGCGACCGTGTTGCGGTTGTTGTGGCCGTAGATCGTGACGACCCCGCCGGGGTGCTGGATCTTCACCCACAGGCCGTAGCCGGACGCGGGACCAGAGGCGATGACGGTGCCGGCGGAAGCGGCGAGGATCGGCGTGCCGATCGGACCTGCGATGTCCTGTCCCCGGTGGAACGTCCCCCATCGCGGCCCGAACGGCGAGCTACAGCGGCCGGCCGCCGGAGTGACCCACCCGGCCCCGTTTCCTGCCGGCACGGTCGGCGCGGGCTGGGCGTACTCTGCGGCCAGTTTCCGGATCCGCTTGATGTAGGTCTGGGTCTCGGCGTAAGGCGGAACTCCGCCGTGGACGTACACGCCCTTGTCGCTGTTGGGTCCGCCCGGACCGGCGTTGTAGCCGGCCAGGGCCAAGTCGACGAGATCGCCTTCGACTTTCCCTGCTTTCAGCCAGCCCTTCATCGTGTCGATCAGCTCGCACATCATGCGGCCTTGAGCGGGGATGGCGTCGGCCGGGTCGTAGACGTTGGCCAACCCGTCGCCGTTCTCGTCACGGCCATAGGTGCGCCAGGTGCCCGGCATGAACTGCGCGATCCCCTGCGCGCCCTTGCCGCTGCCGGCGGTCGGGTCCCACTTGCTTTCCTGATCGATCTGCGCGGCGATCAGCGGCGGCGTGATCTCGGGGCACTGGCTCCCGGCGCGCTGCACCAGCTCGACGTACTGCGCAGGCACGACACCGGGCTTGAGCTGGCTACCGATGCCGACGGTGCCCAGGTCGGCGAGGTTGATCTGGGCCGAGCCTCCCAGCACGATGCCCAGCATCATCCCGAGCATGCCCACTGCGGCGACGCCTCCACCGACCAGCGTGGAGGTTTTGCCGGCGGTCACTGGGCGATCCCGGTCTGCAGGTCGTCGACGCGCCACTGCCCGGCCTGCTCGACCAGCGTGCAGTAGACCACCACATCCGGAAGGGGAGAGTTCCAGCCGTCGGCGCCGGTGGCGGTGCGGGTGGTGAGGGTGGCGGCAAACCGGCCGCGGTCGCCCTCGCCGGGAGTGGGAGGCGCTTCGCCGTTGTAGGTGCCGGTCGCGGTGATGATGCGGGCGCGGTGGGCGCTCCACTCGCTCCACTGTGCATCGGGTCGGGTCGGGTCGGCGTCGCCGATCTGCTGTTGCAGGCGCGGGGTGCCGTACTGCTCGGCGGCGCGGTGGCGGGCGGCGTCCGGCCCTGTGTCGGTGGTGGTGTCGGCGGCCAGCCACGCAAGTGCGAGCCCGTCGCACGAGCTTTGCGGGTCGCCCTGCGTCGCGGGGACGGCCGGAGGTGGTGGCGGTGCGGCGGGTGGCGTGCTGCCACCGCCGCACCCCGCCACCAGCAGGGCTACTCCTGCGATGCCTCTGGCGGCGTGTCGAGCTCGACCTGCAACAACTTGAGCAGGGCCGACTTTCGGAAGCGCCACTCGTTGCCGATCTTGGTGCCGGGGATGTCCCCCTCGGCCGCGAGCCTGCGGACGGTCACCGGGTGCATGCGAAGCACGATCGCCGCTTCCTTCGCGGTCAGCAGCTCTTCCAGACCCGCGACCTGCTCTTCCCAGCTTCCGGGCGTCTCGCCCTGCTGTTTCTCGCTCATTGGCCATCTTTCGGTCGACCTCGTCTGTCGTCGTGGATTCTCGCGTGCGCTTCCCGATCGATCGCGACACCCCGCCACAGTATGCAGCAATTTGAACTATGTACAACAGTTCGTGCATCTCGTAGCAGAATGTTGTAGTTTGAACATGTGACAGCAGTTGAAATCCCGGAGACGTTGGCCCCGTTCACGTGGGCCTCGTCGACCGCAGCAGCGAACGCTGAGCGGGCCGGCTGCGCTGGAGTCGAGCCCCCGCCCGGATGGAGGCAGGTACGCGCCTGGAACGGGGCCGTGCAGCCGTGGCCGGACGCCGGCCACAGCAACCCGTGGGTGTGGCTGGTCGGCCTGCACGGCGGTGCGGGCGTGAGCACGCTCGTGCACGCGATGCCGCGGCTGGCGGGGGATGCGCGGCGGCAACTGCCCGCCGGCGGCGGTGGGCAATCGCCGTTCGTTGTCGTCGTCGCCCGCAACCACAGTGACGGCCTCGTGCACGCGCAGGACTTCGCCCGTCAGGCGATCACCGGGCTGATCCCGGCCAGCATCTCGGTGCTCGGCCTGGTGCTCGTCGCCGATGCGCCGGTTCGGCCGGATTCGGCCGTTCGGCAGTTCACGAAGGTTGTGTCCAGGGCATATCCGCGGGCTTGGCAAATCCCGTGGATCACGGAGTGGCGATCCGCTCGGCCCGATCCGACGGCCGGGCCGCTCCCGGCGCCCGTGACCCGCCTCGCCCAGGACCTCGCCCAGCTCACCGGCTGCGCGACGTCGTCCCAGCGCTAAGACCAAGGAGTCAGCAATGTTCGTTCAGCTCGCCGTGGCGGTGGCCGCGCAGATGCCCAATCCGGGCGGACCGATTGCCCCGCCCGGCTCGGAAAAGATCATGCTGCTTATGCAATGGGGCTTGTGGATCGGCTTCGCGTGCTGCATCGGCGGTATTGCGCTTTTCGCCGCGAAGATGGCGATCAGCCACCGCCAGGGCTTCGGCGGCGGCGATGAGGCCACAGGCGTGTGGAAACCGTTGGTCGCCTGCATCGTGCTCAGCAACATCTTCGGGCTCGCCGCAGGTCTGGCCACGTTCGGCTGAGTGAGGACAAACAGATGATGCGGAAGAAGTGGACCTTGATCGCGGCCGCGGTGGTCGTCGGCAGTGTGCTGGTGCTCGGCGGCCTGCTCCTGGTGTTCGGGGGGAAGGAATCCGCCGCCCCCGCCGACGTGGTGGCGCCGCCCGCACGTCCCGCCCCCTCCACCGCGCAGCCAGATGACGCCCCCAGCGGCGAGCAGGGACTGCCGGTCGAGGGCCCTGCGGCGCAGTGGTCGCTCGTCGGCCGGGTTGCGGTGCCGGACTCCACGGAGGCCGGCCCCCGGAGCCAGGGCAGCCCGGCGGCGGAGGGCTACCAGCGATCTCCGGTGGGGGCGCTGATCGCCGCCTGGAACATCAACACCCGGATGCTGCTCACCCCGGGCGACGGGTGGCGTGAGGTCGTCGACCGCCAGGTCCTCGACGGACCCGGCAAGGAGGCCTTCATCAAGGCGCGCAGCACCGTGACCGACCCCAGCCTGGGCGACAACGAAGCGATGCAGGTGGCGGGGTTCCGGTTCGTCACCTACGACATCAACACCGCGGTGATCCAATTCGCCTCGAAGTCCGGGACGGGTGCGCTGATGGGCTCCACGGTGACGGTGCGCTGGGTCGACGGAGACTGGCGGCTGGAACTGCAGCCCAACGGATCGGCCAGCTCGACGGTGACACCGCTGAAGGACCTGTCCTTCTACACGCCGTGGTCGGGGGTGTGATCGATGGGAATGTGCGACACCCCGGAGATGGTCGCGGTCTGCGCCGCGAACCCGGCGCTGGCTGCCCCTGCCATCATCGGCGGGGTTGCCGGTGAGGCCGCCGCGTCGGCCGGGAACGCGTTTCTGAACTCGACGGCCCAGGCGATGCGCGAGGCCTACGCCTGGGTGGTCAAGACGATGGTGACCTGGTGGGTCGACTTCCCGACCCCTGGCCTGACCGGGTCGTCGGGCACCGTCGCCGAGATCCAGCGGCACCTGTCCTTCTACATGCTGGCCGCGGCGATGTTCGGCATGATCATCGCGGCTGGACGTCTCGCTCTGGCGCGCGACGGTGAAACGCCGCTGCGTGATCTGACTAAGGACATCGCCAAGTGGATCCTGATCAGCGCCGGCGGCACAGCGGGAATCTCCGCGGTCACCATCGCGGGTGATCAGTTCGCTTCGTGGATCATCACCCGCGCCACGGGCCCGGACTTCGCTGCGGCGATGGACCAATTCACCGGGGTCGGGCTCTTCGGGCCGCTTGGCTCGATGCTGATGCTCATCCTCTGTCTGTTCGGCGTGTTCGCTGGGATGGCCCAGATCTTCATGTCCTTCGCGCGCTCGGCGTGCCTGGTGCTGCTCGCTGGTGCACTGCCGTTCTCCGCCGCGGCCGCGATCGGCGGCGGGACTGCCCGTGAAGGACGCGACAAGCTCCTCGCCTGGGTGTTCGCGTTCGGCGCGTGGAAGCCCACCGCTGGTGTGTGCTTCGCGGGCTCGTTCTGGAGCGTGTCCAAAGGCGACTTCGTGGTGGGCCCGTTCCTCGGCGTCTTCATGCTCATCATCAGCGTGCTCGCGCTGCCTGCGCTGATGCGGCTGATCACCCCGGTAGTGGCCTCCATCAGTGGCGGCTCGTCAGCCGGTGCGGCCGCCGGCGGTGCTGTGGGTGCCGCCGCCGCAACGGGTGCGCGGCTGTTGAGCAGCCGCGGTGGCCGCGGTTCCGGTGGCGGTGGGCGTGCCGCGCGGTTCAACGGCGGTGGCACGTCGGCCGGTGCAGCGGGTGGCGGTGCAGCCGGTAGCGCTGGCGGCGGCCGTGGCGCAGGGCTGATCTCCGGCAGCGGCGGCAAGGCCGCAGCGGCCGGCGCGGCGAAGATGGGCGCCGCCGCAGGATCCGCTGCCACTGGTGGCGTGCTGGCCGCCGCCGCCATCGCGCAGAAGGGGGTTCAGGCGGCCCGATCCGGTGCGCAGACCGCCACCACATCCCCTGGTCAGGACAAAGGCGCACCGTCGGGAGCTAGGAGCCGTCGGTCATGACCAACATGCAGCAATACCAAGGGCAGGCCGCAACGGTCGCGGCAGAACCGCGCTACGGCCAGTGGCGTCGTCCACGCACCGCCGGCCTCCTCGGGCTGGGAACCATGTTCACCGTGATCGCGCTGGTGTGGGTTCTCTTCGCCCTCAGCGCGATGATGTTCTGGCCGCTGCTCGGCTGGATCCTGATCGGCATCGGTGTCGTGGGGCTGGCGCCGCTGGCGATCAAGGTCGGCGGCCGCAGCGTCTACAGCCTCGCCGTGGCCAGGCTGGCGTACAGACGTGGGCACCGCCGCGGCCAGCACCTGCTGCTCAACGGTCCGCTGGGGCTCGTCCCCGGCGGCAAGCACCGGCTTCCCGGCATCCTCGCCGCCAGCGAGATGCACGAAGCCCAGGACTCCTACGGACGGCCATTCGGCCTGATCCGCCAGCAAGGGCACTACACCGCGGTGTTGCGCTGCGATGCCTCCGGTGACCAGCTCGTGGATCGCGACACGGTGGACACCTGGGTCGCCGGATGGGGCAGCTGGCTGGCCAAACTCGGGCAGATCCCCGGCCTAGCCGGGGTCGCCGTGACCATCGAAACCGCACCAGACTCCGGCGAGCGGCTGCGCACCGAGGTCGCCAAGCTCACCGACAACTCCTCCGGCCCAGCACTGGCCAAGCAGGTGCTGCGCGAGGCCGCAGAGGACTACCCGCTAGCCGCGGCACAGGTGATCAGCCGCGTCGCGCTGACCTTCCGATCAAAGGTCTCCGACGCCGCCAAACCGCGCAGCCTGGAAGAGATGGCGGTCGAGATCGGTTCCCGGCTGCCCGAGCTCGGCAAGGAACTCGCGCTCACCGGTGCGGGAGCGGCCCGGCCGATGACCGCACAGCAGCTGGCCGAGCTGGTCTTCGCCGCCTACAACCCGGCAGAGGCCGACGATGCCGACGCCGCCCGCCACGCCGCGCTCGGCACCGGCATCACCTGGGAGAACTCCGGACCGTCGGGCACGGCACACGAGCTGCGCGACCGCTACATCCACGGATCCGGGCACAGCGTCGTCTTCGCGATGGAGGAGGCACCGCGGGGCGCGGTGCTCTCCAGCGTGCTCCGCGAGTTCCTCGCGCCGCACATGGATTTCGACCGCAAGCGCGTGACGCTGATCTACCGCCCGCACGACCCGGGGCGCTCGGCGACCATCGTCGAGCGCGACCTGCGCCACGCCAAGACCAACGCCTCCAAGCGCAAGGTCGTGTCCGCACGTGACGACGCCGATGTGCGCGCCGCCCAGCAGTCCACCGATGAAGAAGCCTCCGGCGCCGGGATCGTGTCCTTCTCGCTGCTGGCCACCGCCACCGTCATCGAACTCGAGGACCTGCCGCAGGCGACCCGGACGCTGCACAACCTCTCGGCGACCGCGCGGCTGCGGCTGCGCACCGTCTACGGAGGACAGTCCGCGGCGTTCGCGGCCGGGCTCGGCGTCGGCGTGCTGCCGCATGCCTTCGCCACGATCAGCACCCTGTTCGAGGAGTGACCACGATGACCACCACCCCCGGCCCGGTGCTCACCCGCACCGGTTACCGCGGCCACCGCCTCGGCCGCGCCAGCTTCGTCGACAGCCCGGTCGAGTACCGGGGCACGTCGGTGCAGGTTTGCGGTCTGTGGCCGTGGGCGGTCGGTGCCGGCTCGCCGACCATCGGCACCCCGATCGGCGTGCACCAGGACACCGGCGCCTCCGTCTGCTTTGACCCGGTGGCCTGGTTCAGCCGGGCCCGGCTGCTGTCGACCCCGATCGTCTACGTCCTCGGTCGGCCTGGCCTGGGCAAGTCCACCCTGGTGCGGCGGATGGTGATCGGCACCGCCGCCCAGGGTGTCGTGCCGTTGATCCTGGGCGACTTGCGTCCTGACTACGCCGAGCTGGTGCGCCAGCTCGGCGGTCAGGTCGTCCGGCTCGGCCGCGGGCTGGGCTCGCTCAACCCTCTTGACGTCGGCGCCCTCGGCAGCATCATCCCGCGCTTGTCCGACGGCGCGGCCACCCAAGTGCGCTCGGAGATCCACGGCCGTCGGCTGCACATGGTCGCGAGCCTGATCGAGCTGATTCGCCGTACGCCGATCAGCGATCACGAGGAAACGATCCTCTCGGCCGCGCTGCGGATCCTCGACACCGCGCACGAAGGCAAGGACGCACCGCTGCTCAGCGACCTGATCCACGTGCTGGAGACCGGCCCGGCCGAACTGCGGCACTACACCCTCGACCGCGGTGAGGATCAGAGGTACCGCGCGGCCGTCGACCCGCTGCACCGCTCCCTGCTCGCCCTGCTCGAAGGCCCCCTCGGCGACACCTTCAGCCGCCCGACCAGCGTGCGCATCGACGTCGACGCCCCGGCAGTGTGCATCGACATCTCCGGCCTGGCGGTGCACGACCACCGCCTGACCGCCGCCGTCCTGCTGTCGTGCTGGTCGGACGGATTCGGGGCGATCGAGGCCTCCAACAGGCTCACCGATGAGGGCCTGGCCCCGCAGAAGCGGTTCTTCGTCGTGATGGACGAGTTGTGGCGGGTGCTGCGGCACGGCCTGGTCGACCGCCTCGACGAGATGACCCGGATCAACCGGGAGTGGGCGACCGCGGTCGCCTACATCACCCACTCATTCAGCTTGGACTCCGACGCGATCAGCAACGAAGCCGACCGTGCCAAGGCCAAGGGCTTCATCGAGCGCTCCGGCGCGGTCATCAGCTTCGGGTTGCCGCAGCGCGAAGTCGATGATCTCAACAAGGTCGTCCAGCACTCCGAAGAGGAACGGCGGCGGCTGACCGAGTGGTCGACGCCCGGCGCCTGGGATCACGACCTCAGCGAGGAAACGCCACCGCCTGGTCAGGGGCACTGCCTGATCAAGGTCGGCCAGCGCCCGGGCATCCCGGTGCAGGTTCAGCTCACCCAAACCGAGCTCGATTCCGGGGTGCACAACACCAACCGGAGGTGGCAGTGAACACTCGGAGATCGGCCACCGCCGCGCTCTACATCCCGCTGCCGCTGTGGCTCCTGCTGGCCTTCGGCGTGGTGTCCCTGGTGGTCTGGGGGGCGGTCGCCCTCGGCGGCCTGGCCGCCGGAACCCCGATCACCAGCAACCCCGTCACTGTCGTGCTTGGACTGGCGATGGGCACGGTCACCTGGCCCGGCTCGTGGGGCTGGGTCGTCCTGGTCGTCGAGCTCGGCGTCCTAGTCGGCCTCGGCGTGGTGGTCGCGCGGGTGCGAGGTCGACGTGGCGGCAAGACCAGCGTCGACCGCAGCGCCCGCTCGATGGGCCACCCCGCGGACCTCACGCCCTACAGCGCGGACGGTGTCGCCGCCTCGGCGCAGCGACTGCGGCCGGGCGGCGTCGACCTGGCTAACCCCGATGAGCACGGCGTCCTCATCGGGCGCACGGTCGTCGGCCGCAAGGATTTCCGATCGTCCTGGGAGGACACGATCGTCGAGATCTGGGGGCCGCGCACCGGGAAAACCACGTCGCAGGCGGTGCCGGCCATCGTCGCTGCCCCGGGCGCAGTCTTGGCCACCTCGAACAAGAGGGATCTGCACGACGCCACCCGCGGCGTCCGCGAGCTGGTCGGCAAGGCCTGGCTGTTCGACCCCCAGGACATCGTCGGCCTGCCCGAGCCCGAGTTCTGGGTCAACCCCCTCGACACGGTCACCGGCCCCCGAGAGGCCTCCGAACTGGTCGCGCACTTCGTCGCCGGATCGACCTCCCCCGATGCGAAGAAGGACTCGTACTTCGACACCGAGGGCGAGAACTTGCTCAGTTATTTCTTCTTGGCAGCGGCCCGGTCCGGTAAGGACATCACGGCCGCGTACCACTGGGCTGCCGACAGCCGCAACCGTGAACCGGCAGAGATCCTGCGCGATGCCGGCGACATCGTCGCCTCCAAGCTGGCCGGCATTGTCGAACTGCCGGAGAAGCAGCGCGAGGGTGTCTACGCGTCCGCGCTGCGGCTGCTGAAGTGCTTGGAAGACGCACGGGTGCTCAAGTGGGTCACCCCGCCGACCAGCTGGCCAGAGTACGCCGATCGCCCCGCCGAAGCGCCGACGATTCCGCAGTTCGACGCGAAGTCCTTCCTGCAGACCCGCGACACTCTGTACCTGCTCAGCAAGGAAGGCGAGGGCTCGGCGAGCCCGCTCGTGGCCGCGCTGACCTTCGCTGTCCTCGTGGCCGGCGAGCAGCTCGGCCGCGAGCTGCCCGGCGCGCGGCTGGACCCGCCGCTGCTGTGCGTCCTCGATGAGGCCGCCAACGTGTGCAGGATCAGGCAGCTCCCCAACCTGTACAGCCACTTCGGCAGCCGCGGCATGCTCGTGATGACCATCCTGCAGTCCTGGGAGCAAGGCGTCGAAGCCTGGGGCAAGTCTGGGATGCAAAAGATCTGGGACAGCGCGAACGTGAGGGTGTACGGCGGCGGCGTCGCCGACGCCGACTTCCTCGACAGGCTCGCCCGCCTGGTCGGTCGCGACGACGAACTCCGCTGGTCCCGAAGCTACGACCGCAACGGCGGGTCGAGCCGCAGCGTCAGCCCGCAGCGAGAGCGGATCCTCGACGTCGAGCACCTCGCCAAACTGCCCCGCGGCCGCGCCGTCGTCGTCGCCTCTGGTGTCCCGGCCACGATGGTCGAACCCGTGCCGTGGATGGCCGGCCCCCGCGCCGGCGAGATCCGCCTGAGCCTGGCCACCTACGACCCCGGCGCCCGAAACTGACCATGACCTGGAGGTCATCGTGACCGCGACCGACGAATGGGACGAAGCACTCGCCACCACCGGAAAGGACGCTGGCGACCAGAACGGCGATCAAGAGCCGGCAGAGCCGATGTTCGCCAACGTCGAGGCCTGGGTCACCCAGTGGCTGGCGCCGATGATCCGGCGCCCCCTCACCGGCGATACGACGTGGTGTCCACAGTGGTGGCAGCACCCCGAAGCCATCCTGCGGCTGGAAGCTCTCTGGCGCGCATGGGAATTCCTCCGCACCGACGGCACCGTCGGCATGTCGGTGTTCGTGCGCGATCACCTCGACCCCCACCTGAACTTCCTGATGAACCGCGAGCTTTCCCCGCTGTCGAAGTGCCGCAAGGGCCACCAGGGCCAAGAGGACCAGCTCCCCGTCGAGCCCGCGCCCGACGGCTGGTGGGGTGAACCCGACCAAGAGGTCTCCGCCCCCTGATCTCCCGTCACACCGGTCGGAAGGCAGCCCCCTCGGAAACCGAGGGGGCTGCTTTCTGCTCGGGCTCGATCATCCTCGGCCGCGCTCGAAGTCCCGGCGTCCCGGCCCTGTCGACTTCCCACGTCGGCGACCCATCGACGCTCGTCGCTGCGCGTGGGCTTTCCGCAGCGCTGGCTCGATCGGGTCCGGGAACCCTTCGCCGGCCAGCTCGGCCTGCTCGGCGCCGCCGGTGTAGGCCCCGCGGGGCTGCTGCTCATCGAGCGGGTCGACGTCACCGGGCAGGTACGAATCGGCGTCCATCACCAGATTGGCCGTGCGGTCCATGTAGGCCTCGAAGCTCTCTCCCCTGTCTTCGGCTGAGCCCAGATGTTGGTCAAGCTCGGGCTGCTGGACCAGCACCTCGCGCGGGCGCGATCCCGCTTCCGGCCCGACGATTCCGCGGCGTTCGAGCTCATCCATGAGCCTGCCGGCCTCGGCGAACCCGACGCGCATCTTGCGCTGCAACATGGAAGTCGAGCCGAACTGGCTCTTGACCACCAGCTCCGCCGCCTTGCGCACCTGAGCCTCATCTAGTCCCGACGCCGACATGCCAGCCTGCACCGGCTGACCCGCCATCGGCGGCGGGGCCGACCGCTGGAGGTGGTCGGTCAGCTCGTGCGGCTGAACGAGCACCTCCCGCGCGAGCGACCCTTCCGCCGGCCCCACGACTCTGCGGCGTTCGAGCTCATCCATGAGCCTGCCGGCCTCGGCGAACCCGACGCGCATCTTGCGCTGCAACATGGAAGTCGAGCCGAACTGGCTCTTGACCACCAGCTCCGCCGCCTTGCGCACCTGAGCCTCATCTAGTCCCGACGCCGGCATGCCGTGCCGTGTCACCCCCACCTCGGCGCCTCGCTTGACCCCGTCGGCCAGGTGCTGCATCGCCCACGGGTCCCGCTGGCTGGCCGCGGAAACACTGCTGGCGATCTCTTCAGCGGTCGTCCGCCCACCGAGTCCTCCGGACTGGGTCAGTCCCTCGCGGGCCGCCTCTGCTGAGACCGGGTTCTGCACCACTAGGCGCCGCTTCAACCGCCACGCCAACACGCTGGTGGTGTCCCGAACGTTGTCCAGCCGCCGTTCATCCCGCACCTCGGCCAGCAGCTGGGCAGGGTCCGCGCCCGCGCCCTCCGCCCTCACCAGGAAGTCGCGCAGCTCCGGCCAACTGGAGGAGCCGGCCATTTCCCGCGCCTGCGCTTCACCGAAGCACGACGTCAACGCGTCCCTGGCTCGTTCCTGCCGCTGTCGGTCGTTCCCGACGCGCTCCTGCGGCCGCGCATTGTCCAGTTCGGCGTGCAGGTGGGCCTTGGTCTGGCCCGGCCGCTGCCGGACCTTCCGGTTCACCCGGTAATCGCGCACGACGTGCGCGACCAACCCGTCGAACTCCGTATAGCCGACGTACCGGGCGCTGGGGATGATGCCCGCCGCCTGCAGTCGGGACTCCAGGATCGGCACCGCGGCCGCCGCGCGCTCATCGAGCGGCTCCCAGAGCTTCGCCGATCCCCAGATCCGCTCCATCAGGCTGGTGTCCAGCTCCGGGTCCTGGGCTCGCGCCCAGTCGTAGGCCGCGTGGCCACGCATGAAGTCGACGACGCTTTCCAGGTGCTCGTCGTCGATCGCGGCCAGCGCCATCCGATGCAGCCGCGACACCGTCGGCATCCACACCGGCGAGTCCACCAGCTTGTCGAACTGCTCACTGCCCAGGCAGCCGCGCAGGTGGTCCTCGAACAGGTTCTGCGCTTCTTCCACCGTCACCAGGTCCAGGCCGCGCTGCGCGCGTTCCTGCTCCGCCCGGCGAATCAGCAGCGTCAGCGCCTCGTACTCGCGCAACTCGTGCGCGTCCAGCACCAACTCGGGATCAATGCCGGCCTCGCGCAGCCGTTCGTCCAGGATGTCGACGACCTCACGTGCGCGAGGGTCGTACTGCTCCCAGACCCTCGCTGTCGCGTACACCTCGGCCAGCGCGGGCACGTCGGTGTAGAGCTCGGGGTCGTCGACGCGCTGCCACTCGACGGCCTGCAGCTCCAGGTGTGCGTCCAGCTCGGCCGCCAGCTCCCGCTGCCGTTCTTCGCTCTCGCGGGCGGCTTCCTCGGCACGTTGCGCCCACCACTGCAAGCCGAACTCCGCGATCGTCAGCCCAATCGACAACGACACTGCAAACCGGCGCACCAGTACCTGGTGCGTGTCGTCAACGTCGCTCATCACGCCCTCCTCGCCTTCTCTCGGTGCGTTCGTCCTCGACGCTGACGGCCGCTTGCTGGCCGTACCGCGCCTTGTGTTCATCGACAGCTCGTCGCCGTCGTGCCTGCTGGCTGGACGCTGTTGGGGCTGCGCGGACGAAGTCGAGCATCTCCCGGGCGGCCTCGGCCGCCCGTTGCGCTTCCTGCTCACGGTGAGCCGCACGATGTGCCCGCTCGATGTCCTGCACGACACGACCGATCTGCGCCACCAACGACGCGACCGCGATCGCTCCACCGTGCGCGGCCAAGCTCGCATCACCCACCACCCGAGCGACCCAGGCGAGTGGCCCCAACACGGACAGCCGGGGCGGCCGCGGCGCGCCGCGCTCGGACTGCGCGATCCGGCTCAGCGCATTCGCTGCGCGCGACAGCTGCCGCCGGTGAGGCCACTCCACGCGCGCCGACAGCCCAGACAACACTCCAGCCGCATCCCGCGCAACGGCTCGCCACGCTGCTGCATCTGCGGGATCAAGCCCGTTCAGTGCATCGCGCACCTGCGACGTCACACCAACGGCCTCGCTCCAAGCCTCCGCGCGGAGGCGACGGTCCTTCAGCTGTTGTCCGGTCGGCAGCCGACGCCAGCCCGGTGGCCTCCACTCCCGGCGGATATCGGCGGCTCGATCTTCATCGGGACTGGCCCACAACTCGCGCAAGCGGTCCAGTGTCAGGTCCCGGGCGAGCTTGCCGCCGCCGAACCAGATCGGCTTATAGCCCTCGCGTTCGGGACGCAGCGCGACCGAGTAGCCGACAACTTCGTTGCGGCCGCCCTTCCCCCACCGGGGCCGAACCAGGACACCTGCCCGACGCATCCGCCGCAACCACTCGGCCTCATCGCGCGCACCGGTTGCGGCAGCACGAACCACGCGGGCCAATCGCGTACGCGGCGACTCCGGATCCGTCGCCGGCGCCTGACCGGACTTCGCGGAGCGCTCGGCCGCCTCTCGCTCAGCCCTCTGCAATTCGGCTTGAGTCAGTCCCGGCATTCCGGCTCCACGATCCCGACCGGTGCGCAAGTTCCACTTCGCGGCGTAGTGCTCGCGGACCTCTCGCCACTTCCCCCAGTCGCCTCGGATCTCAGGCACGTGTCCGGACTCTCGACACAGAATCGCCACGAAGTGAATGTGGTCGTGTCCTTTGGCGCTTGTCCCGTGACGCATCGCGATCCACGGCACTGCAGCTCGATCCGGACCGGCGGTAAACCCCAACTTCTCCGCAGCACTCTCCGCGACTTCCGCCCACTGCGCGTCGGTGAGATCGCCATCCTCGGCGTGAATGCTCACCGCTGTGTGGTAAACGTGCTGCCCCAGCACCTTCCCGAACATCCGCATCGGCGACTCCATCTCGCGGGCCAGCAAGCCTCGCTCGAAGCCGTCCAAGACAGGGGCGGAAGCGTCGCGCACCAGACTCGAATCCCACGCCGCAACGATCCTGGGATCGGTGTGCTCGTTGACTTTGCCGGGGCCCCAGAGGTACTCCAGCAGCCCGCGCACTCGGGCGCCGCGCTCCGGAACGACCTTGGTGATCATCGGCGGGGCTTCAGCTCAGGTCCGACAGCGTCAAGCAGCTCCGCAAGGCGCTCTTCCATGCGCGCAATTCGATCGGCGTGATGCAGCGCTTCCTGCTCCAACTCGCCGGTTACGTGTCCCGCTCGCACAGCCGTGTTGATGTTGTTCGCGCTGCCACGCAGGATGCGCTTGATCGCATACAACTCGGCGACCCATGCTCGCAGCTGCGGCAGGTTCGTCGGCCTTGCGGCGTCGGCTGGCTGGCAACCGCGCCAGGCGAGGAACGCCGGGCGGGACATACCCGCAGCGGTGGCTGCGGCCGCGACATCTGCGAACTGCTCTTCGGTCAGTTTCACCAGCACTTGACGGCCGCGACCGCCATCGGTTCGGGTTTGTCGTCGCTCTGAGCTCATGCCCTTCCCTTCCATCCTTCCCTGCCCAGCGCAGCGACGGACACATCCCAGTGTGGCCGACAAACTAGCGATCACGCTAGTTTCAGCCGAGATCAGATATCTGACCTACTATCTTGCTCTGCCGAAAGGAGAGGCTTCAAAGTGAGCGGTCGGGAGTCTGGGAACGCCGACACACTGGCCTCGTAGCGCGGCTGAGACGGCCGCTGAGCGGTCGAACGGGCGCTACCCTGTTTCGCATGAGCATCGACCCCATAAAAGCCGCGCAGGAGATCGAGCAGGAGCGGACGCGCGCACGCGTCCAGCTGATCAAGGAACTCAAGGAAGCCACCGAGGCCGACGGCCGGCTCGCTGAGGCCGGAACAGCGCTTCGCCGGGCCATCGCACAGCTACCGGCCTCCGCCGGCGAGGCTGCCACCACAGCGACGGCGGCCGTTGATGCGCTCCGTGATGCGACGCGCAATGCCGTCACCTCAGCACGGCGGGCCGCGACAGATGGCGGCTGGACCAAGGCCCAGCTCGTCGAGCTCGGCCTTGTGAAAGCACCAACACCACGCGCCTCGCGTTCCGACACCACACCGACCGACGCGCCGCCGACGGAGAACACCACCTCGTAGGCCGCCGTCTCCGACTGCTGGGGCGCTCGCCGCCCCCAGACCCCCGGCATGCTCCGGGCAGGGTGAGCTGCGCCTGCAGGGTTGTGGTGGGCCTGCCCGTCACCTGCCGGGAAATGCCAGACGGCTGGCCACTCCGCGCAAGCGCTCCCCTACGGGCTACCCCGCCGCGCTTGCACTCAGGACCAACCGCCCGGCGTGGCTATCCCCGGGCGACGGGCAGACCCACCACAACGAAGGGGAGGGGCTGAACACCTAACGGTGTCCAGCCCCTCCCCTTCTTCCAATCAGGCGAACTGTAGCTGCCTGGTGCGCCCACCGCCCGTCGCTTCAGGCACGTGCAGCTGGACCCACCGGGGGCTGACCCTGAGGATTCGCGCCACCTCGCCGGTCAAGCTGTCGCTCACGCCTTCCGCGCGCCGGTCGGCGACGAGTTGCATCGCCATGACACGCAGCCGGTCGAAGTCCCCCGGGTTCCGTTCGCCGTCCTGCTCGATGGTCTGGTCGAGCTCGGCAAGTTGCTGCGCCGTCTCGCGGTTCTCGCTCCGCAGTTGCCCAACGACGCGCTGAGCGTTGTCGAGCAACTCCTGGGTCCGCTTGTTCTGCTCCCGCTCGGTCCGCAGCTCGGCGGCCTGGCGTTGCTGCAGCACCTCGACCTGCTGCTGGGTGTCCGCGTGGGCCCGCTGCAGCAGCGCGGCGTTCTGCTTCCGGTTCTCGGCGAGCTCGTCGTGGGCCTGCTGCACAGCTGCGGCTGCCTGGGCCTGGACCTCGGCGAGCCGGCGTTCAACCGCGACGCGCATCTCGTGCAGCTCCGCCTCGGCTCGCGCCTTCGCTTCTACCGCCGCGACGATCTGGGGATTGGCGCCCTGCGTACCGAAAGCGTCGGTGATCTCGGCGTAGTAGGCGATCAGGGCCAGTCCTCGTTCGTGGGTCAGCAGTAGAACCAACGTCGGCAGGGTCTTGACGCCGATGTTCTCCGCCAGGTCCCACCCGGTCGCGGGCTCGTGCAGTGCCAGGACGATGTTCGCCCCGGCGCTGGCAGCAATACCGATCGCGAACGCCAGGTGCGACCGGAACCCGACCGAAAGCCCCAGCAGACGGCGGACCAGACCGACCAGGGATGCGGAGATCAGCAGCCCGTCCACGGTCAGCGGCCAGATGTGAGCGCGCCATCCGTGCTCACCGTTGAGCTCGGCGAGCGCGCGGCCGTGGTCAAAGTTGAGCGCCAGCGCGAAGGCGGCAACGGCGCTGACCACCACAGCCATGACCAGGACGATCACGCGCGCCACCCGCTTCAGAGTTGGCCGTGCGGCAGGCGCGCCTGAACCGGACGCCTGCGCATCGCCCTCTTTCCGTGCGCTGCGGCCTGCCCGCCATGCGCGAGCGATGCGCACGGCATGCTGCACGCCAGGCGCTGCGCCGATGACGATGACGGCGATCGCGACGGCGACGGCGACGGCGACCAGGCCGGCCGCGAGATGCACGGCGGTGCTGGTCACGTCGGTGATTGACGTCCCGGCCTTGCCGAGCGCGGTTTCTGCTGGTGCGGGGTCCTGGTCCGGTGCCGGCCAGAACATGGCCGCGGGAATCAGGGCCACGGCGAGTGTCGCGAGGATGCCGCCGATCACTCGGCGGCGATTGCCTTGCGGCATCATGGGCAGTACCTCATTTCGTGGGGTGGCTGGCGGGTGCCCGACTTCTGGCAAGAGGCTTGGGGCACCCGCCGGTTTTATTTCCGCAGGTCGGGTCGTGCGGGTGAGTGATGCGGCGCCGCTGGGCGTCGTCACTCGCATTCGGGTTCGTCGACCGCGGCGTCCGGTCGGGCGAAGTCGTCGACTCGGCCGGGCGTGTAGGTGCCGGACGGCATGATCCCGGCGTAGACCAGGCGAAGCTCGCCGGCGGTCCGCGTGAAGTCGTACCGGTGCACCGGGTTCGTGCCGGGCCGCCGGGGGTCGTAGTCCTCCTCGATCTGGCCGTAGTAGCCCTTGGCCAGGAATTCAGCGATCAGGTCTTCGTCGTCGTCGAAGTACTCGACGTTGCCGTCGTACGGGCCACCGATGTACGGCACCTCGACCTCGGTCACGAGTTCTCCTGCTCTTCTGCCGCTGCCGCGCTGTCCTCGTCGAGTTTGGTCGCCGCTGAGAGCGCCGTGCGCAGGTCGGCAAGCCGCGCGTCGTAGTCAGCGCGGAGCCGCTCTCGCTCGGCGCGGAGCTCCTCGCGATCGGACTGGCGCTCGGCGCGGAGCTGTCCGCAGTGGGTGCGCTGGTCGTCGTGCGAGTGGTGGCCGTACTCCAGCAGCTCGGCCTCGATGCCGTCGAGCTGGGCGCCGTCGAGCCAGGTCGACAGCGCGCTGGCGCGCCATGCGAGGTCGTCCTGGTGACGCGGCGATACGGCGAACGCGAGCTGCTGGGCGTACTCCGATCCGTGCTCACAGGTCATCAGCGGGGCTCCCGTCATTCACACTCGGCGCCGTCGAGCGGTCCGCCGTCGTAGGGCACCTCGATCTCGGTCATGCGCTGTTCTCCTGGTCGTCCTGGTGCTCGTCGGGGCGGCGGTCGGCGGCCAGCAGCTCACGTAGGGCCTGCTGTTCGTCACGGTGCTGCTGGCGGGTGTCTTTGAGCTCCTCGCGCAGCCGGTCGGCGTCAGCGGCGATCTCCGCGACCCGCTGGTTCGCGTCGGCGCGAACCAGCTCGGTTTCCTGTCGGGTTTGGTCAACCTGAGTGGCGTAGTACTGGCGGAGTTCGGCCTGTTCACGCTTGTGTTCCTGCCGTGCCTCGGCGAGCTCGTCACGGACGCTCTTGGTCTCGGCACGGGCCTGTTGCATGTCGGCTTGGTGCTGCTGCCGGAGTTCGGCGAGCTGCTCGCGGAGGGTCTCGGCCAGCGCCTTCGCATCTGTGGCGCTTTGTTGCGCACGGGCGCGCTGCTCATCGGCGTTGTGCGCGGCATCCTGCGCCTGCTGGATCTGGCGGGCGGCTTCGTCGCGCACGGTCTCGATCTCCGTGCGGGCGGCTTCGTCGCGCTCGGCGAGCCGCCGGTCGCGGTCGGTCTTCGCGTCGGCGACCTGGCGTGCGGCGTCGGCACGGGCTTGCTCGATCTGCTGCGCGGCTTCGGTCTGGATGCGCTCGATCTCGGCGGCGGCTTCTTCGCGTGCGCGCTGGGCGTCGGCGATGGCCGCACTCTCGGCCTCGCGTGCGCTGTCGCGCTGGGCGCGTGCGTCTTCGAGGTCGGCGGCCATGCGTTCGGCGGCGGCGTCGGCGTCCTCGCGGAGTCGGCGTTCTTCGTCGCGCTCGTCACGTAGGTCGTCGCGCTCGGCTTCGGCGGTGGCTTGCGCTCGCTGTGCGTCCTCGACTTGCTGGCGGGCATGCCGGCGGATGGCGGCGATCTGTTGCTGGACGGCGTCGACGTCGCTGGCCTGGGCCAACAGAGCGACGAAGGCTTCGAGGCGACGAGGCAGGTCGTCGACGAGCTGCGCGATCACCTGGGCCTGTTCGGCTGTGCTGACCTTGGTGAGGTCGAGACGTTCCGCGGTGGTGGGCTCGGTCGTTTCGGCGTGTGCCGGAGGCGCGGATGTGTGCGCGGGGGCCGCCTTGCGGCGCGTACGCATGCGGTTGGCCGCGTTGGTGCGGTTATGCAGCACGCCGTCGACCACTTCCTGGCAGTAGCCGCCGGGTCTGCCGACGCCGCCGCGGCGAAACGGCGGGTTGTCGCACCCGCCCAGCTCTGCAGGCCAGGAGCACCGGTCGCGGCCGCCGTGCGCGGCCTCGGGGTCCGCTTGCGGCTCCGTGCGCGTCGGGCCGCCACCCGTGCTGCCACCCGTGCGCGCCTCGTGCGTGTCGTCGGTCATGGCGATCATTCTAGCGTTTCGTATCGTATCGAGTCAAACCGAATCATGATGTTTTATTTCATATCATATCGTTTCGTATCGTTGTAACATCATAATTAGAAACGATACTATATGCGATCGCACATGATCGAAACCGCGCATAACCCCGGTTATGGGCGATTCACGTTCGCGCGTTCACCGTGCGCCACATCAGGCGCATGGTCCACACTTCGTACGCGTGGTAGACGCATAGTCGTGGCGTTAGACAGAAGATGTAGCTGGATCACGATGTGGCGTGCGTGGTTGACGCTCGGCGTATTGTGGTGACATGAGCAATGACCGGGTGACCATGCGGCAGTTGACGCACGAACCGCGGACGGTGTTCGAGCGCCTGCAGCACGAGCGGCGGCTAGTGATCACCAACGGCGGCCGAGTCGTCGGCATCCTCACCCCGCCGGACCCGGACGAACAGCAGCTCGACGACTGGGCGGCCGCCGGGGAAGCGCCGGCCGACTGGCGCACGCGGCAGCAGGGGCTGCAGTCGTTCCTGGCGGCCGCGCCCGTGCGCACCGCGACCGCCAGCGAACCGGTCGGCTCCGCGGCGATCCTCGCCGACCGGGAGGACACCGACCGGTGATCTACCTCGATTCTTGCGCCGCAATCAAACTCGTGGTGGCCGAACCGGAGTCCGCGGCGCTGGTGGACTGGCTCACCGCGCGCTCCTCCGAGGTGATCATGTCCTCCGGGCTGATCCGGGTGGAGCTGCACCGGGCGCTGCACCGGATCGGCGCCGCCGACGCCGCGGTCGACCAGGCCGAGCAGCTGCTCGACGGGCTGCACCTGCGCCCGGTCGACGCCGTGCTGCACCAGGCGGCCCGGCTCGACGGCCAGCACCTGCGGTCGCTGGATGCGATCCACCTCGCGACCGCGCTGAGCAGCGACGTCCCGCCGACGTTCGTCACCTACGACACTCGTCTCGCCGCGGCCGCCGGGCAGGCCCGGCTCACCGTCGCCGCCCCCGCTCCCCCGCCCTCGGACGGCTGACCAGGAGCGCGAAGCGGTACGCGTGCCGGTGAGGGAATCGCTGCTGCGTGCGCGGGTCGAGGTCCCATCGCCCTTTCGCGCGTATCCCGGCGGGGCCCTCGCTCTACCGAGCCGACACGGCTGCCTGACCAGAGGCACTACCCGACCGCTTGGCAGATTTCTCCTGTATCCCGACCCAACACGTTGCGCTTATTTCGTTTATTGCGGATACTGCGGATAAGCACAGGAGGGAAGGTCGCCATGTCCCAACTCGCTCTCGACCCGATCCAGCCGAGCCAGACCGACTCGGCCACGGCCGACAAGGCGCTGCACCACATCCGCGACTACCTCAGCCGCCACCACGAAACCAGCGTCCAGCTCGCCGTCGACGACGAGGACGGCGACCAACTGGTCGTCCCTCGGGGAGCCGTCGAACTGCTCGCTCGGATCCTGGCGCACATGGCCGCGGGTAAGGGCGTCTCCGTCGTGCCCGCCGGCGCCGACCTGACCACCCAGCAGGCCGCGGACATGCTCAATGTCTCCCGGCCCTACCTGGTCGGTCTGCTGGAGGCAGGCGAGATCGACTACCGCAAGGTCGGCACCCATCGCCGAGTGAAGGTCGAATCTCTGCTGGAGTACATGCGCCGCGACGATCAGCGCCGCCGCGAAGCCGCCGACGAACTCACCAGCCTCACCCACGAACTGGGGCTTTGATGGCCTTCGTCGTCATCTACGACGCCAACGTCCTCTACCCCAACGTCCTGCGCGACCTACTGATCCGGGTCGCGCAGGCCGGGCTCGTCCAGGCCAAGTGGACCCACCGGATCCTCGACGAAACCTTCCGCAACCTCAAAGCTAACCGCCCCGACCTTGACCCCGACAATCTCGACCGCACCCGCAAGCTGATGATCCGGGCGATCCGGGACTGCCTGGTCCAGGGCTACGAACCGCTCATCGACGCCGTCACACTGCCGGACCCCGACGACCGTCACGTCCTGGCCGCCGCGATCAAAGCGCGCGCCCAGGTCATCGTGACCGTCAACCTCAAGGACTTCCCGATGGACTCCCTCGGCCAGTGGGACATCGAGGCCAAACATCCCGACGCCTTCATCCTCGACCAGATCCACCTCGACCGGCCCAGCGTCTACGGCTGCATCCAGCGCATCGCCGACTCCTGCACCAAGCCGCCGCGCACCATTCACGACATCCTCGCCAGGCTCGAAGACCTGGGCCTGCTCGAATCAGTAGCAGCCCTGCGCACCGAGTAGATGAAGTCATGGCGGGTTGGAGGCCGGGACTGCTGGTGCTGTGGTGAGGTGGTGGTCGTGGTCGTCATGGTCGGCGACAGGTGGTGCGTCGCCGGTCGGCTTCGGTCTCGGCACGCTCCTCGGCGGGCACCGTACGCCTCGTCTAGGCGCCGTGGCGCTCTGCCAATTCCGAGCCGAAGCTGCTGATCGTCGGGCACGATCAGCACATGGTCGAATCTCGTCAGCAACGGCGCGCCCGGGAGCGCGCGGAAGCCAAGTCCGCTCGACGCACCGCCGGCGTGGCCGGTCTCCACGAACAGGATCTCGTGCAGGGCTGGCCCCTCAGCGAGGACACCACGATCCGGCTCGCTGCCCCGGATGACATCGAGAAGGTGGCCGAGCTGGTCCAGCTCGCGGGGGTGTCACTGGAGGACGCGCTGGTCGACGCGCTGCGTACTGATGAGGGAATCGCCGCCGCACTGCGCACCGGGTTGCGCTCCGGGCACCAGGCGCTGCTGGCTGACGTCGCGACGGCGTCGACTCAGGTCGCCAACGACCCGCGCCGGCTGTACCTGCGCTCAGCGCTGCCGCTGGTCGCCGACCGGCGCGGCGAGATCGTGGGCACGCTGGTGTCCTACCCGCCGACCAACGTCGTTCACCGCTACTACACCCACGCCGCCGCCTACGGGCCGCGCGAACAGCAGAAGGTGTTCCTGCTCGGCGCTGTCGGTCTGGCCAAGATCAAGGCGGTCGCGGTGGCCGACACCGCCCGCGGCGCGGGCCTGGGCTCGGCGCTGCTGCGGCGGTGCGTGCAGGTCTACCGCGCCTGCCGGTTCACGCTGGTGTACGGGCAGATCCCGGCCGACCGCGACCTGAAGGCGTTCTACACGAAGCTGGGATTCGAGGTCGCCGACACCGAGGACCCGCTGGACCTGTGGCCGATCTTCGGCTACCCCGGCGGCATCTTCGCGGACCAGGGCGAGCGTCTGTTCGCCCGCTGGCTGTAGATCCGCCGCCGAGGTGACAGTCATCTCGGTGGCGTACCCGTCTCCCGAGCAGCTAACCGGGGCCGGAGCCGGGCCTTCCGCCGACCTGTTCTCCTTGGGGGCGACCTTGTCCCGGCTACGGTTCGAGTTCGGGTCGTGCTCTGAGGTCGCCCGAGGTGTGCAGGTCGACGCTTTCCATCGCGGTCCAGTACCGGGTGGCGTCGGTGACGGCGGCCGCCAGCTCGTCGCCAAGTCTGGCCAGGTGTGCTCCGGCGATCCTGAGTTCGTCGGCGGGGTGATCGCTGATCGTGGCCCGCTCCAGCTCCTGTTCGTCGAAGCGCCCTACCTGGTCGGCCACCACGGAGCTGAGGTGGCTGAGCTGGGCGAGCGTGGCCACGATCGCCGAGCCAAAGGCGTGAAGCTCATCCAGGGACGGTTGCGGAATCCTGGCCTGGCAGGCACACGGCCGTTGCCACCGCGTCGCGCCCGCGATGCAGCGCTTCCAGTGGGTGTTCACACTCGATCACGAGGACTGCCTCCTCGGGTTCAGAAAGGACCGGACCGCGACCAGGAGAAGCCTTTCGTCACCGTGACAATTGAGCGCGGCACAGCGGCGGGGGTCCACACTGGGCGTGATCAGGTGCGCAGTTCGGCGAGAGCGTGGTCGAGATCGGTGAGGAACTGGCCGACTGACGCCAGCTCCGTATGGAGCTCGGCGCCATCCTGTTGCAGCCGGTAGGTGTTGATCAGGTTGGCGGTGAGCATCGCCGCGTCCGAGGCCATGTCGACCAGCGGTGGGCGTTCCTCGGCCGCGGTGAGGTCGAAGGCGGTGCGGATCGAGCGCAGCGCCAGCAGCCGAAGCCGGGTGTCTTCTGCCCGCACGCCGCCTACTAGCCGGTGAAAGCCCGCCACGAACTCGGTGACGCCGTCCAGGGACTCGTCGGTCGGATCGGCAAGCACGGCTGCGTCGAGCTCGACCTTGGCCGCCAGCACACCCAGCAAGAACGCGGTGTCGCCGGGCCGTGGCCCGTGCGGGCGCTGTGCGGGGTCGGCGACGGGCGCAATACCCACTCTGACCTCCCGGAATGCCATGCCAACGGACCTCCAAGTCGACCGACCTGGAATGATCCAAAATGGACGTCGGGTGACCACCCCCGACGACACGCCGGGTGGTCCCACTATTGGCAACCAGGGTGGCCCCATCCCCTTGGCAGAAATCCGCTCAGGGCGGTCCCATCAACCTGGCAGGCGACACCGCTGTGCCGCCACATCGCCGCGTTGGAACGCAAGCAGCAGAAACTGACGGACGAGCGTCCGCAGCACGTCGAACGGGTCCGGGGGCTGCTCGCACGGGATCGGGTGGCCGTGGTGGACGCTGAGCACGTCGTGCCGCCGCCGCCGACGCCGGCGGGCAGGGCCCGCCCGGCGACCGCGATCCGGGTCCGGGCGGTACAGGCCTGCGACGGCGAGCAGCTGGTCGACGTCACCGCCCGGATCGCCGGCCCTCGCGCGAAGTTCGTACCAGCTGCGGCGATCGAGCGGGACCAGGCGGTGGAGCAGGTCCACCAGGCGCTGCTGCACCGACCGCTGATCACCTGGTCGGAGAGCAGCCTCGACGCGCTGCGCGAGCTCGCCGGGCACCCGGACCTCGCCCACTGCTGGGCCCGGTCGCGCTACAGCCCGCCGGCGCGGGCGCACCGCAATCACGCGGCGGAGCTCGTCGGCACCCTGGCGACCAGCTGGCGCGGGCAACTCGACCTCAACTGGAACCTGGTGCCCTGCCTGACCCCCGGCGACCCGGGCCGGCTACTGCTCTTGCTGCAGCGCATCGCCGGCGACACCGTCACCACCCACGACCATGACGACCCGGACCGGGTCGCGGACAACATCACCACCGCCGCCGAGCCGGGGCTGGCCACCATCCCCCCCCCCGGACTACATCCTCCGAGGAGCACTGACGATGACGACACGCCCGAACGATGCGCGGCTGTGGGCTCGGCTCTCGACGACCCTGCGCGCGAAGGCCAGGCACTTGGAGGCCGACCGGTTCGCCCGCGTGCTCGTCGCGATCGTCCGCGACGAGCGCGGTGACGCTCCGACCTGGGCGCCCGGGGACGCGCTGCCGTCGCCGCCGCCGGCGGGGGTGGTCGCCGTCGACGGCGTCGTCTGGATCGAGCAGCGGGACGGGACGCCGGCCGCGGCTGCTACCGGATGTCGGCCGCGGATCGAGCCGCCCACCAAGGCGCGACTGTCGATATCGACGGCATACGAGCGTGGCCGGATCTGCTCGACGGCGAGGGGCCGCTGACCGCGTACGATCCTGCTCCGACCGCGGCGGAGCTGGAAACCCTGCAGGTGTTGTTCGCGCGCTACCTCTCCAGCGACCTCGCCGAGGCGATCGAAGACGACACCGAAGCGCTCGCCGAACTGATCGAAGTGACGCGCCGGATCTCCGGCGGCGAAGAGGTCTCGGTCGGGATGGCACTCGACCTCGCCGACACCGCCCTCGCTGACCGCGACGACGTGATCGGCGCTGATCACCCGGCCGAAGCCTTCGCACTGCACCTCGCGCAGTGCCAGCACTCCACGGTGGGCTGATGGAGACACCGCGGCCGCCACGGCGACGGAAAACCCGCCGCGGCCGACCTGCGCCGCGGTGGCCGCTACGTGAGCACGTTCGGCCGTCCCTCGCCGACGACGTTCTGCGCCTGCCAGGGGTTTCCTGAACAGCTGGCAACACGAAACCCCTGTTGGAAACCGCCGCTCTCTCGGCAGGCTGGATGTTGTTGCGAATGAGGAAGGAGTGAGCTTGATGCGGTCCACAGTGGTCATTCCCGGTCTGACGCTCGATGAGGAGATGTTCGCCGCCGCGGCCGAGGGCCTCGCCGCGTACGCGCCGGAGCTGGCCCCGTTGTCCTGGGAGCAGTTCACCGCGTCTGCCGGGTGGGCGATGATCCCTGACGAGTGCAGCAGGCTGGTGAAGGCCGAGATGGTGTTGTCCAACTCGATCGAAGCCACGCGGAAGTTGAACGTCTGGTTCTTGCCGGACCTTCGGGGTGGCGCACAGCCGATGCCCCATTCCCACCCGTGGCGGTTCACCAGCCGGATTCTGGTCGGCGGATACACGGAGGACCGCTACGACATCGCCGGCGACCAGGTGCGCACCGAGTTCAACGTGACGCACGAGTTCGGCACCGCGAACACCGTGCCGAAGGAGCTGTACCACGAGGTGACCGAGATCCACGGCGAGCCGGGCCGGACGCTGACGCTGATGGTGTGCGAGCGGGGCACCCGTGGAGATTGGGGCTACCTCGACATCGGGACAGGCGCACATCGGCAGATCGCGCCCGATCCGGAGTTCTCGTCGCGCTTCGCGGCGATGAACCCACACCTGTGATCGCGTGACTCGGGCCCGGCGGACGATGTCCGCCGGGCCCGAGCTCGTCAGCTGACGGGGCTGTAGGTCAGGTCGATCTCGTCGAGCTCGATGGTGCCCATCTCGTCCTCCCCGTGGTCCGTGTCGGTCGACGCCGGCTCGACCTCGGGCTGCGGGCGTGGTCAAGGGTGTGCCGTAGGCACATCGCGCAGCGGCGCGGTAGCGCCCTTGATCGGGCCCGCAGGCCGGGGTAGGCATCCTGAGACCGATCGCGGACGCGGGGACGAGACGGGCCACGATTACCGCAGCTGTACGGCGGCTTCCGGTGCCCACATCTCGGTGAGCAGCCGGCCGCGGCCGTTGGCGTTGCGGAGTTCGACGTCGCGGAGGTGGGCCCACCGGTCGCCGGTGCGGGTGTGGTGCCACGCCACCATCAAGGCCGGCACCCGCTCCCCGTTGTCGATCCCGGCACTACGGACACGTATCGGGGTGCCACGTCGCACCCCGACCGACTGGGGCGGCAACGCGAGCCGGAGATCCACCAGGACCGGCACAGGCGGATCACGCTCGTCCCTCGTCCCCCACCAGCCATCACCGCCGCTATCGCTCACCCGTTCGATTATCGTCGATGCTGGAATCCGACACCAGGCGAAGGACGGGGCGATCCTCGATGGGGTCGCCCCGCTCCAACCTGGCGATCATGGCCAGCACTGCGGCGGCCATCGTGCGGGCGCCGGCGACCTGGCCACCCTCGCGCGGCGTCAGCCCGGGATGTTCGCGCAGGTTGTCATGGGCCCACTGCACCTTGCGACGCAGCACTGCGAGCTCATCGTTCAAAAGGGGATGCGCCTTCCAGCTCAGGTTGGTCGCGAGCGTAGGGGCCTCGGCCGGGATTACCCAGCCGAGGCCCCCTACCGAGATATGCTCGTGTCGCCTACGCCAAGTGCTTGTGATCCCAGAAGATCTGCTTGGTGCGCTCGGCGATGTCCTTGTCGTGCGCAGCAGCCTCTTCTGCCAGCTGATCGACCCCCTCCCAATCGCCCTTGATGATCCTGTTGATCAGATCGACCTCGTGGCGGTCGATACTCCAGCCCACTTAGGACACACCCTCGGCGGGCGCTGTCAGGTCGAATGCGATCCAGATGGCGTGATCCTCGGCCCACCCAGTGACGGTGTCCACCGACCACGCCAGGCCGTCGGCCCGCGGGTGCTCCGCCGCGACCGCCGCCCGGTAACGCGCCGCGATGCTCAGCAGCAGGGTGCGGGCGGCCTGCCTGGTGCCGGTCGTCCAGTCTGCGCCGACGCGCTCTTGCAACGCCTTGTACCGCTCGAAGAGCGCCTGGCCAACCTCGAAGTGCTCCTGCGCTGTCGTCATCACCGGCCCGCCTTCGTCACGTCGCCGTCACGCAGCTCGGCGAGTGGGCCGTGTTCGCCTTCGACTTCCCACGCGGCGAAGTCCTCCTCGGTGATGCGCTGAGCGGCAAGGACGGCCACGCGCTCGGCCCAGTAGATGCGGTCTTCCCGCTGGACATAGATAGGCCATTCGAGGTCGGCCGGGATCTCGGCAGCGACGCGTGAGTCCGTCCGGCGGTTGATCTCCTCGGTAACGGCCGCGAAGAACGCCTCGACGATGTCGCTGGTACGGCCGTGGTCGGCGTTGGGATAGCCGGACAGCACTGTGGTACGCATGTATTGCTCCTGTTCGAGGGAGTGGCGCCCGGCCAGGCAGGGGCTCCAATCCAGGCCTGGCCGGGCTCGTAGGTTCAGCAGATCAGGACTCGTCGGGCGGGGTGCGGGAGAACACGCCTTCCCAGCTCCGGTACCGGCACATCCCGCAGGATCCACAGCGGCAGTTCTGAATGCGGTCCGCAGCGGCCCTGATCTCCTCCTGAGTCGGCAGCGGCGGCGGATTCTCACGCCACTCCGCGCACTGGGCGCAGGTGCAGCCCATGACGTTCTCCTCAGATCAGCGGGAGCTGTCGCCGAGCTCCTCATCGACGATCGTGTCCGCCTGCTTCCGCTGCACCCACCACGGCGCGTTCTGGTCGACCTCCGTCTCGATCCGCTTGTCGACGCGCCGCTGAATTTCCTCGTTTCGCTCGGGCATTTTCCCGTCCTTCCAAGGTTCTTTCTTGCCGGACACCTTTCATGTTACACGAAACGTCATGCATGACGATTAGGCATTCCGAGTGAATCGACATGCATGACAAGTTGGGTAGCCTGACCGCGTGAGTCGTCAACGCCCCGACACCGTCGACCAGCTGGAGAACCAAGGCCTCTCGTACGCGGAGGCTGGCCTGCTGGACGTTTTATGCCGTACGCGCAAGGAATTCTGGCCGCACTTCAGGACCGAAGATCTGACCACGTCCGAAGCGGGAATCCGGCACGTCCGGCGTCTAGTCGACGGACTGGAGGAAAAGGGCTTCCTGCGCCGTTGGCAGATCGGCCTCGGCCCCGCCGGCGGTGTCGTCTGGGACTGGCAGCTCTACCCCAACGGCGACGCACCCGAAGCTGCCAGTTGAAATCCAGCGCTACGGCGCTGAGGTGAGTACCGGGTACTCACCTCACAGACAACTGCGGCCCCAGGCAACTTCGTTCTGTTGCCTGGGGCCGCAGCTCATGTTTCAGCTGATCAAGGCTTCGACAAGCTCTTCAACTTCCGAATAGGCGACCCACGTTCGGCAGCACTGGCCAACACCCTTGGAATCACAGGTTTTAGAAAGCTTGACCCCGCGTTCCCGATGCCATCGCCTGTTGGCAACCGCTGTGGTCAACTCGGAGCCCCAAGCGGAGAGTTGTCCACAGCGGGCGGCAGTCAGCGCCCCAACCCCGTACTCAAGTCCGGCAGGGCACGCGCTGAGTGGAACGGCAGCCAATGACTGCATCGCGCGCGTCCATGCGGTTCTTGACAATCTGGAGCATCACGGCGGCCGGGTCTGAAGTCATCGTGAAGAAGGTATGAACCCACGTTGGGCATGCTTCGTTCAGAAGGTATGGGAAGCCGAAGCCGATGCTTGGGAGTGCGGACATGATGGCAAACGATCACGGCACGGTGCTCGCCACCATGGTCTTCAACCTGGTAGCCCCGGCGGGAGTGATCGCGCCGGTTGGCGTGGAACTGCGGTACGACAGCCGCAACCCGTACGAGGTCTGCATGAAGTTCAACGTGGGCAAGGCCGGTCAGGTGGATTGGGTGATCGCCCGCGACCTGCTGGCCGACGGGCTGGTCGCCGAGGCAGGCGAAGGCGACGTGCGAATCCGCCCTCGACTCGACGAGCCGACGTTGGTCATGATCGCGTTGAGCTCGCCGTCAGGGCAGGCCACCTTCGAAGTGAATGCCGATCAGCTTGCCGACTTCTTGAACGACACCTACGACGCGGTCGCACCCGGTGACGAACACCGGTGGATGAACGTCGACGAGACGCTGAGCCGGCTGCTCTCGCACAACCTGTAATGACCTGGTTCTCCCGAAGTGCCGCACGCCAGGCGGCCAGCCGCGGCACCTGACGGCACCTCGTCCGCCGGGCCGGGCTCGGAACCTGGCCGCCGCCAGGCCGTGCAGCTAGCGGGTACAGCGACTGAGCAGGCCTGCTGCATCTCGCCCCTGGTCGCAGGCACCCGATCAGCAAAAACCGGGCGAGTACCCGGTACTCACCCACGAACGACCACGGCCCCGGCAACAGAACAAGTTGCCGGGGCCGCAGTTCGTGTTTCAGCCGATCAGAGCTTCGACGAGCTCTTCGACTTCCGAGGGAGTGAGGTGCTCTCGGAGAGCGTCGGCGAGACTTCTCGGGGACCTGTCTTCCACACGGATGATCAGCTGCGGCTGCAGCCGCTTCTCATCGCACTTCGCTGCGGCGCCTGGGGTGAGTACCGGGTACTCACTTTCTGCTGCCGCATCGGGCTCGTGCAGATCGTCCGATACGGCTGCTTGCTCCGGCGCGTCTTGTTCCTCGCTCTCGTGCGGGGTGAGTACCGGGTACTCACCCGCTTCGTCCGGCTTGGCTAGAAGCTCGGCCGCGAGGTACGGCGGTCCAGCTTTCCAGCGCGCCAGTTGTTCGTCTGCCGAGATTCGCTCGTCGGTCAGCCACACCTGAGCTACTGACTCGGGGAGTTCTCCTGTCGCCAACAGCGGCTGCAGCTCCTCGTGTAGCCGGCCGCATTCGCGGGCGACTTTGAACAGGACGCGGTCGGCTTCGATCGCGGCCTGCAGGTCCGGGTGAAGTTTCGTCAGGTCGATGCGCTGACGAACCCAAGCCGGGTCCTTGTTGATGCCCTTGGCCAGCTTCCGCTGCGAGCCGTACCGGATCAGCATCCGGCTCAGATGGCGCCCGAGTAGCAGCGGGTTGAGATCGCGGCGATGCACATTCTCAGTGATCATCGCCTCGTCGATCTGGGCCTCAGTCCAGTCATCGCGCCGGCGGCCGTCCAAGGTCGGCAGGCCGGCCTTCTTCCCGGCCGCCAGGCGACGACAGCCGTTGATGACCACCACCGGGCGCTGGTCGAGTTGTTCTTCCAGATAGGGCTTCTGCGCGAGGAACGCGGCGCGGCTCATCACGTTCAAGTTCTGCAGTTGACCGCGAGCCCGAAGGTCTTCGGCCGTTTCGTCGACTTCGAGGTCGCTCGGCCTCGGGTTCTCGGGGTTGGGCTGCAGCTGGTGCAGCTTGAACGTCTCCACGTGCCCGGTGGACGTGGAGACGGTGATCTCGTCGTCGTCCTCACCGAGGACCACGCGCGCCATCAGTTCCCCCCGATCGCGAGTTCCATGTTGAGGCTCAGGTAATCCTTCTGCGCTTCAACTGCGGTTCGGTTGCGGGGGTAGTGGGTGCACAACCGTCCGGCTGCTGACGCCGTGGTGTGGAGCTTGTAGCGCCGGATCACGGTACGAGCGACCGGCCAGCCCCTCCGTTCGCACCGTTTGCGCGTATCCACGAGATCCCCATCTCCATCGCGTGGATCCCAGTTGTTGATCACGACCACGAAGCGGATGCCGAGCGGCTGGATAACTTCTTCGATGGTCCGCTGAGTCGGGGGGAATGCCAGGTCTTCAGGTTCCATCGGCACGACCACGAAGTCGGCTGATTCGAGCGTGGCGAGCAGAATCTGCTTCCCCGGCTGCTCTGGTGCCTCGCCGCGGCGGAGGGCGGCGAGCTCGTCATCCGCGCCTTCGAGCCATCCCGGAGAGTCGACGAAGATCCGGCGGTACTGGCGGGCTTGCTTGAGCTTCGCCAGCACTCGGGGATTCTTGTGCTCCTGGGCGTAGTCGAGCGGCAGTCGCTCGCCCTGTTCTGCCAGGCGCTTCTCGACCTTCTCCAACCAGTAAGGCAATGAGCCCTGGGGGTCGGTGGAAACCGCCAGCACCTGTGCCTGCTGCTCGCCGGTCCCGGCGATCGGGAGCGGCGGGAAAACTTCGGCGGTGGTGCCGGCCAGATGTCCGGTCGTCGTCGTCTTTCCCACGCCGCCCTTCTGAGCTGCAACGACGATGACCTTGGTTTCGTGTTGTTGTTCCATTGTCTCCGTATGCTTCCCGTCGTTGGTACTGCGGAGCAGGCCGCGGGACACGAGCCGCGACCTCGGCGACCAGGCTAGGCGACAAGCATTCGGCGACGATGGCCAACACCCGTCGAATCCACGGATTATCGATGGTTGCCTTGCTCTTTCCCGCGCCATCGCTTGTTGGCAACCGCTGTGGTCAACCCGGAGCCCTTGACGGAGGTTGTCCACAGTGGGCGACAGTCAGCGCCCCAGCCCCGTACCTGAGTGCGGCAGGGCTCGCGCTGATCGGGACTACCGCCCGGTGGCCTGGCGTACTTCAGGCAGCCGCAGTCGGCAGTGATGGGACGGGCATGATTCAGAACTTGTCGCAGGGCCGCCGCCGGAAGATGTCACCGCTCGTGCTGCAGAGCCAAGAGATGGAGCGTTTGGTGGACACCGTGCAGCACCTGTCCGCCGAACACAGCCTGGTGCTCGTCCCGGCGGGCTTGACCAACGCGGCCGCGCTCCCGTTGGTTGAGCCTGGATCGAAGCGCTCTGGTCATGAGCCGAACCCTTCGCGTCAGTCCCAGGGGGTCCAGCCAATCCAAGTGAATACGGCAATGACGGCACTGACGATGGTGCCGAGCGCGACTAATACGCCCCTCTTGCGCCATCGCGTCCACCAGTCTTCTTTCACAGGCTGATCCTTAACGCTGGTCATGGTGGCGTCCCGACCGGCGACATTGTTGCTGTCTCCCCGCACAGTCTGAATGCCCACGACGCTGGAGTCGGGGCCGTTGGCGGCCTGGCTACCGATCGCCGTGGCGGAGTCTGCTGCAACGTTAAGAGAGATCGAGCCACCATCGGTGGCGTTGTACTGATTGACAACCACTGTTGTGAACGCTTGATCAGCGATGTTCTTGTCCGGCACATCTTGGTCCTGCGGCGTCCGCGCGATCAGTTCGGAGACCAGCTCCACCAGAGCCGTACGGATCCGAATAAGAATCCCCTGTATCGCCGTCTTGGACACCGCCCAGTAGACCTCGGCCACGCGACTTTGCGGGGCGACGTTCAACTCGTTCAGGCCGTACACGAGCCCACTGGCCCAGACAGGGCGAAGGTGGTGCATCTGCTCGCCCGATGCCGCGAGCGCTTCCAGCTCGCCGATGTTCAAGCCCAACACGGCGATCCCATGCTGGACTTGATCGCGGAACTCCTCGGGCATCAGTTCCCCGGATAACTGGCGCAACGCCTACAGCGGCAGGTATTCGCGGAGCTTGCTGCGGACGTGGGGCTGGTGGTCGCCGAGCCGCAGACACAGGGTGGGAAGGCGCTCGGCGATCTCCAGGGGCGTCACCTGCGTACGTGCCGTTGCCCATTGGGCCGGAACTGATTCTCGATGGTCCACCATGTTAGAAAGTGACCGGTTTCACATTCGCTGGTCGATTAGCGTCGCCGAGACCGAATACTTCTCCGCACGCGCGCCCCTACGCGCGGGCGCGCGCGTAGGGGCTCGGCGAAGCCGTAGGGGGCGAACTGGGATGCCGGATCTTGGCGCACCGCTCCGGTAAGATCTCTGCCAGTTGCTGATCAACGCGGTCCTCCCCCTGATCGCTGCCCAAATTGGAGCAGCCCCCGGGAAACCGGGAGTCCTGAACGGAGGACCAAGAGTTGGTCGCCAACTACCGAAGTAGACGAAAACGCCCCGTGGTCGCATGGGGTGCGATCGGGGCGCTTTGCGCTCTACTGCAGCTGGGCATCGAGGTCGTCAGAATCTTGGCGGGTTCCTGACCTCGAGCCAGCCTCCGGCCGGGCCTTCGGGCCCGGCCCTTTTTGTGCCCGGTTGGGCTGCTTGCTGGTGTTCTGGCCCTCTTTGACACCTGAGTGTCAAAGACCGAAGTCCTCATCCCCGAGGGGAGTTGGCCAACCGTGCACACCACGCACACTGTACACGGTGACTGCCAGCGACGCGATCAATGCGACCTCCTTGTGACCCCCTGTGAGCTGCGCAATCGCGGGTTTGGTGCCGCCTCCGGCCCGGCCAGCTCGCCTCCGCCAGCAGCGTGGGCGCCAGCAGCGTGGGCGCCAGCAGTGTCAGGCGTGCATGAGCGCGCAACACCCGCCTGTCTACCGACGCAAAGCAGCACGGGACTCCGTGGACCGAGGACGAGTTCCGCGCGCTGGCAGATGAGATCTACCGCAGTGCCGAAGGCGGGCCAAGCTGTGGGCGCGGGAGAACGATGGTCCGCTGCGCACCGCAGAGCCGTAAGTCGGTTGATGGCCGAGAAAGCTGCAGAGCGGGTTCGGCCGGTGGTAGTCGAAGACCAAGGCCAGCGGTGTGCCGTTGGCCTTGACCGAGTGGGTACGCGCGGAACTCGTGGTGCGCATCCTCGGCAGACCGTGAGCCCGGCAGCGGGGTGCTGGGGCTTCGGTACCGCGACGGCAAGACCGAGGTCGTGCTGCCCTACCTCAAGGAGCCCGAATTGGGCCGGGACGCGGCGAACCTCGCGCTGCGGATCCTGGAGCTGCACATGAACAAGCTGCTGCCGGGCGCGATCCCGGTCGTGCTCGACCTGCGCCGGCCGCACCGCTGCGATTGCGCAGCAACACCAACCGCGACGACCTCGACGCCGTGCTGGCCGGCGAAGCCGCCAAGTACGTCACTCACTGGCAGGCCGCTGCGGCCTGATCATGACCGCCCTCCCGGGGTGCGGCCCGCATCGTCGCGCCGCGCCCCCAGGGGCGTGCAGGTGGAGTTGCCGGTCGACAGAAATGAGGGTGTGTGCAGCTCGTCGAGCGTTTGAACCCCAGCTCCTTCGCAGGCTCCCACCCCTCGTGGACTGAAGTGGCATGACGAACGGCCCGCAACCGGATGCCGGTCACGGGCCGTCGGGTCCCTGGATGGGTCAGTTGCGCTTGCCCGCAGCGGGCTTCGCTGGTCTCGCGCCAAGCTCGGCCTCGATTCGAGTCAGGCGCTCGTTGATCTGTGCTAGCTCGTCGCGGGGTACCGAGTGCGATCCATACACCGCCTGTTCGAGGATCTCCCGAAGCAAGGCGGTGTATCGGATGCCTCGTGCTTGAGCGAGCTTCTTCAATGCCTCGACCACATCGGCTGGCAGGCGGAGAGAGGTCGTCTTCATCGGTCGCGGTTCGACCCACTGACCGTGATCCATCTCCGCCGAGGTGTCGTGGGTGTCGTAGTAAGCGGCCAGCTCGTCAAGCTCTTCGGCCGGCCTCGGTAGATCTTGTTGGGTCTTCTTCGTTGTCGTCATGCATGATCACCGTGCCTTGCGCATGAAGGCCTTCTTCTCGCTGAGAGTCATGTCGCGGGCGGTCACGATGAAGGCCGCATCGTGATCGCCCTTGGCCGGTACGGCCACCACTAACAGGTGGCGGCCCGCATAGGTGCGCCCGTAGATCAGCGTGGTGTTATCCCTGCCGGGAGTCATCCAGTGCGGGCGTTCGAGAATGGCTTCCCGAACCTCATCCAGCGTCACGTTGTGCTTAGCGACGTGCTTCGCGGACTCCTTGTTCTCTTCCACCTCCTTAAACCGATCCATACCAGTAATCGTATTGCAAACGCATTGCGTTGCCTAGGTCCATACGGACGATCCGAAGTGGTGATCGGCCTGTCGCTGAGGCGGGTGGTCCTCGGTCGGCACCGCTGGGGCGCTACCGTGCCAGGTCATGGCTACGCAACAGTCGACTGTTGCGTAGCCGTGGTGCGCATATGGCGGAGGCGTGAGGGAACACCGGAACGGCGAACAGCGCTACGCCGTGAGAGGCGGCGCGGTGTGGCGGTCGGCGTCGGTGCGAGCGCGGGACCGGAAGGGGCAGTCGGCGAACCGGTAATCCAGCGCGTCGGTCGGACGGCCTGTGGCCTGGGCGGCCTGCTCCCACCACACGCGCCGCAGGGTGCAAGCGTTTAGCTCGAGAACGCAGCAGCTGTGCCCCGCGACGACTAGGTCGTCGCGGGGCACAGCGGTTCGAGAGGTCGTGACCGTCGATCAGCGAGTGAACCGGCGCCACCAGGCTGGTTTGTCGTCCTGCTGATGTTCGACGACGTGGAGGCGTTCGCGGCGGGCGCTGGCGGCTTGTTCGGCTTTCTCGCTCTCGGCGTCGAGCTGGCTCAGGGTGCCTCGCACATTGAGCACCGAGGAGAGGACCTCGGCGCGGTAGTCGTCGTCGCCATCGACCGCGCCGCGGTCGATGGCGTCTTTGATGCGTTCCAGCAGCGGGCGGGGCAGGTCCGGGCGGTCGGTCAGGTCCAGTAGCGCGGAGCTGGCATGGCGCTTGTTGGGTCCGCGAAGCTCGGCTAGGACGCTGGTGACGAACTGGTCGGCGATGGCGGGGTCGAGTTCGGGGTTGCGGGCCAGGCCGGGCCAGGCCCGGGGGATCGTCACCGCGACCTCCTGCACAGGCTGCTCGCCGACCGAGGCCACCTCGTAGAGGACGTTGTCGGAGGGGTCTTCGCGCAGCGCGCGGATCTGCTCGTCGGCGGGGGAGTGGGCGAAGGCCCGACCGCGGATCTCCTCGTAGACGCTGTGGCGAAGCTCGGCGATCCGCTCGGGGTTGTCGGTCTCGCCGGCCTCCACGTAGAGCTGCCCGACCTGCTGTGGATAGGAGGTCATGACCGCGCGGTGCAGGATCCACGCCGCGTCGGTGACATCGCGGCACCAGCGCCGCGCGACGGGAACGCCCGGCCCGACCCGGCCGCGATCGGCGAGCAGCTGCAGCGTCTTCTCGTTATCGGGGTCGAAGAACATCAGCGTGTACTCGGCGAGGTTGGTGGTCGCCGACTTCGAGTTGCCTGCGCTGGCGGATTCGAGCCAGCCCGCGATCTTGGCTGCCGGGTAGTGGTCCCGGTAGCCGATCTGCTGGCAGAAGAGATCCCAGAAAACATCGGCCCGCACCCGGAGCGTGTAGTCGTAGTGCGGCAGGACCTTGAGCAGGCTGATCAGCTGCACCTCGGCCTTGCCCAGCTCCGGGTCGGCATCCAGCGGACTCGGGTTGAGCAGGTCCGATGGGCGCATGCTTCCCAGTTCGAGGGCCTCGCAGAGCTTGGTCAGCGTGTCCAGTCGGGGCCTCGTGGACTTGCCCGTCTCCAGCTGGCTGAGGGTCTCCTGCGTGATCCCGGCGAGTCGGGCGAGGTCCCGTTGGGTCAGATGGGCGGTCTCTCGGAGGTGCTCCAACATCGTCTTCATGAACCATCGAACGGCCTATGAACGGGCTATGTTCCCGTATGAACGGGTTTTTTCTGCTGTTGACCGGTTTGGAGTAACGTTCGGTAAGTGTCGCTGGTGCGTCAGGGGTGCGGTGAGGCGTCGGCGGGTTCCAGATCCAGGGGCAGCTGGCCGCCGTCGATCGCGTACAGAGGGGTGACGGGGTTGGGGTCCAAGGCCGAGCAGCGGGCGCAGTCCGGGTTCAGCCAAGGTATCCACAAAAGCCGCTATCACTGGGTGTTTCCGCTGGTAGACGACTTCTGACTGTCCTTTGTGGTCTGTTGTCATGACGCAGCGTCGCGGGTGCGCGCTGGAGCAAGCGCCTGGCAAGCGGTCAGCTTGACGTAATGGCTCTTAGCGGCGCATCCGCGACCCGCTGACCAGTGCGGACGCCGGTCCGGCTGATTATCACCCGAGCAAGCACCGGAAATGTCCGACTATGCGGCTGGTTCCGCATGGTCATGCGGTCACAACCAGTCAGCAAATGCGCCCGATCCTCGGCGTTTACTACCGGTACCCCAACAGCCCGTCGCGGCCGACAGCCCTTCCCTGGTCACCCACGCGCCGTCCGTTAAGGGATCGACAACCGAGATACCCGGTGGGCGTGCCGGAACATCTCGGTCTCTCACATTCGGGTGTAGTGCTTGATGTCTTCTTCGAAGTCGGTGATGGCCTGTTGGGTGAGGCTGGGGCGAGCATCGGTGATGGCGGCGAGGTAGTCGTCGGTGGTGGCTGGCTCGCCTTGGCGGTGCTGCATCTCGCGTTCGAACGCAGCCTGGGCGCCTTTGCGAGCAGCGAACTCGATGTCGGCGGGGGTGAACATCTCACTGGCCTCCACCAACCGGGAGAGGTCGAGGGTCTCGGCTGCAGTACCGAGGTAGCGCGACCAGATCGCGGCACGCGCGTCAGGATCCGGCGGACCGATCGGGAGGACGTAATCGAATCTGCCGGGGCGCAGGAATGCGGTATCCAGGGAACGCACCGAGTTGGTGGCGCAGATCAACAGTCGGTCGTCATGCTCGCGGAAGTTGGGGATGAGCTTGAGCAGTTCGTTGGTCACCCCGTGCCCGGGGTCGACGGCCAGCCCGGAGCGGGTGCCAGCGATTTCCTCGACCTCGTCGATAAACAGCACCACCGCCTCCAGCTCGGCCAGCTCGGCGAATGCCTCGCGCAGCGAGGTAGCCAGGCCACCAGAAGCACCGGTGGCCAGACGGGAGGGAAACAGCTCGACGAACGGCCAGCCCAGCCGGGAGGCCACTGCCTTGGCAAAGCTGGTCTTGCCGGTGCCCGGCGGCCCGAACAGGATCGCCGCCTTAGGCTGGATCACTCCATACTGATCGGCCACAGTCGGTTCTGCCAGCGGCAGCACAATCTGCTTCTCGATGATCTGCTTTTCCTGCACCATCCCGGCCACCGCGTCCCACATGCCGGCCGGCAACACCTGGCCGCCGAGTTCGGCCAGCAGGCCCACGTCGCCCGCGCCGTGGGGCTCGACCTTCTCGTAGTAGGTAAGTCCTCCCCGAGCCCGGTATCCCGAGTTGACCAGTGCCTTCGCCCCGGTTGCCTCATCGGGCAGCAGCGCGCTGATACGGCGCACCCCCAGGCCTCGCAGCCGCCGCTCCAGCTCGGCGAGCAGAGCACTGCCGATGCCTCGATTTCGCCAGCGGGCCGCCAGCGCCACCAGCAGTACCCACGCCCGGTCGCCCTGAGTCTGTGCCACGGCCATGCCCACCAGTTCCTCACCAACCACCGCCACCACCGCAGGCTGGCCCGCCTGGGCCGCGGCCATCACCTCCGACACCGAAAACACCAGGAGCGGCTCGTCGGGCAGTCGGCTCTGATCCCACACCCCGATCGCCTGGTCCAGATCCTCGTCACGAAACTCCCGCAACCGCCACGTCTTCATCACCACCACCCCCTCCGACACGCTCGCCCTCGCCGCGGATGACCGCCTCCCCATTCTCTCGATTCAGCGCGGCCCAGACACGTCCGCAAGACGAACCCCCACCGGACACGGGGAGCCGGACATGCCAACGGCTCGTGAGCTGGACCTGCGGTGTCTCAGATACCTGGTCCGGTGAAAATCTCACTTGTCGGGGGCTAACCGTACGGTCCGCAGCCATGAGCGAGACGATCACCGGCTACGCCCGTTGCTCCACCGACGAACAGGACCTCACCGCCCAACGCCAGCACCTGGCCGAGCTCGGCGTCGCCGACGAGTGGATCTATCTCGACCATGGGCTCACCGGCACCACCCGCGCACGACCCGGTTTGGACCAAGCGCTCGCTGCGGTGCGCCCCGGCGACACCTTGGTGGTACCGAAGCTGGACCGGCTGGCCCGCTCAGTGCCCGATGCCCGTGCCATCGGCGACTCTCTCGCCCAGCGCGGCATCAAGCTCTCCCTCGGCGGGCAGGTCTATGACCCAGCCGACCCGATGGGGAAGATGTTCTTCAACATCCTGGCCACCTTTGCCGAATTCGAGGTCGACCTGCTGCGGATGCGCACCCGCGAGGGCATGGCCGTCGCGAAGGCCAAGGGCAAGCTGCGCGGCAAACAGCCCAAGCTGGGATGCAGACCTGGCACCCTCGCGGAATCAACTGTCGCGTATTCGTTGGGGGGTGTCACCGGGCGTGGTCGTCCCCGGGTGCATAGCGGCTCCAGGGGCTGCCGGCTTCGGCGGCGACACGGCCCGCTGCTCCCGAACGCTCGGCCAGGTGTCAACTGCCGGTGATCTACCGGATAACTGCCCGTTACCCGGTAGATCGATCAACAACGCAACACGATGAGCTGCGGAAATGCTGCCTGACGACTCGGGCGACAAGGGCACGTTATCCGGTAGGTCGGGCCGCCGCTCACGTCGTTGACCTGCTGTTCTCCGCCTACCTGACCCCTCGCCGGGCCTTCGGGAGTTCACGGCCGACACGGGAGGTCTGTTCTTGGCTGTAACTGCGCGCAGTTCGGCGTCCTCGGTGACGTGCGCAAAACCGAGCATCCGCCGGATCTCCGGGACAACCCGTTCCGTCCCCGCTGAGCACGCGCCCGATTTTCGCAGCTCAGACGGCTCGATTCATTGACTTATGCCCTGAACGGGCGTGTACTAAAAGTGCGGTGAATCGATTGAGAGGGTCGGTGAACCGAAGGGGCGAGTCGCGACAGCCCCGAAGGAATGCAAGGTCCAACTCAAGGACCGTTCGTAGTCCTGAGCCCTGCCGGAAGTTCTGGAGCAGGCGGAGTTCAGTAGTGCGAAAGACGCTCGTCAAACTCGATCGAGCTGGCGTTCCGGTAAGGACCTCCACAGCTGCGGAGGCATATGAAAAGGCTTCCGCAGCGCTGCGGAGGCCTTTTCCTATGCCCCAAAAGCGCAGCCTGCGTGGCGATCAGCGCCCGTGATCACGCGATTTTGCGGCCTGAGAAGCCCCTGAGACGGCCGCACACCACCGTAATCACCCTTAGCGGCGCATCCGTGGCGCGCTGACCAGCTCCAACGCGGACGCGACCCGTTATCGCCCGTGCAAGCACCCGAAACGACCGGTTATGCGGACGGTCCTGCATGGCCATGCGGTGACCGACCGTGGTCACGAGCGCGGCCCGTTCCTACCGAATTCGGTTCCCACCCCTACCTTGGCTGCACCCCGGGCACTGCTGCACGCGGACTTCGGCGAGTTCGGAGCTCAGAGCCGAGGTGGGTAGCCGTTCGCCGATTTCGACGCAACCTTTTGGGGTTCGGGAACCGGGGCCAAGTCTCGGTCTTTTAGCGGCGGCGCCGGGCCTGGGCGAGGGCTGGCGCGCAGCGCCTCGGCCAGCTCGGGCCTTGAGTAGCAGCCGTACAGGATCCTCCGTTAAGCGCCGGAGGGCTGGTCGGACTTGTTGAGGTAGCCGTAGATCGTGCTGCGGGGCACGGTGAACAGGTCGGCGATCTCCTGGACGGTCTTCTCGCGGGCGTCGTAGAGCTGCTGGGCGAGCTCGGCCTGGTGTGCGGTGAGCTTCGGCCGCCGGCCGCCCTTCCGCCCGCGGGCGCGAGCTGCTGCCAGTCCCTCGTGGGTGTTGGCCACGATGAGGTCGCGCTGGAATTCGGCGACGGCGGCCAGCATCCGGTAGACCATGCGGCCTTCGGCGGTGGTGGTGTCGATGCCCTACTCCAGGAACCGGAACGCGACGTCGCGCCTGCGGAACTCGTCCAACAGCGAGACCAGATGCGCGGTCGAGCACCCGACCCGGTCCAGGCGGGTGCACACGAGCACATCCCCGGCGCGCAGCACCTTGTTCACCACGTCCCACTGCGGCCGGGAGGACTTCGCACCGGAGGTGTGGTCGACGTAGATGTTCTCCTCGGCGACGCTGGCGCGGATGAGCGCGTCGCGCTGGGCGGCGGGGTTCTGGTCGCCGGTGGACACGCGCATGTGGGGTGAGAACCGAATACGCCGGAAAGGGGCCGCGAGCGGGCGTAACCGCTGGTCGGGGAGCTCCTGCGTTGGTGATCAGCAGCCTGGCTAAGGTGTGCGGGTCCGGGTGGTGATCTTGCTGGGGTGTTGGGTTGGCGTCGATCGATCGCACGGCTTACCCACGCTTCAAGCGCGCGGTGTCGGTGCGGGAGTTAGCCGAGGCGTTCACACCTACCTCGGATGAGATCACGTGGGCGCGTGGCAAGACCCAGCACGAGCGGCATCTGCTGGCGCTGCTGGTCCGGCTGAAGTGCTATCAGCGGCTGGGCTATTTCGCCAAGCTCGCCGACGTTCCGGCCGCGGTCGTCGACCATGTGCGCGGCGTTCTGGAGCTGCCGGAAACGGTGGTCGCGGAAACGGATGCGGATCGCACGGCCAAGCGGCACCGGCAGTTCGTGCGCGAGCGGCTGGGCGTGAAGTACGAGGCGGCGCGGGTACGGGAGGCAGCCGAGCACGCCATTCGCGCGGCGGTGCAGACCAAGGACAACCCGGCCGACCTGATCAACGTCGCGCTGGAGGAACTGGTCCGGCAGCGTTGCGAACTGCCCGGCTACACGACGCTGGACGCGATGACCGCCAGCATCCGCGCCGAGGTCAACGGCGTTTCTTTGCCATGGTCGCCGCCCGGCCGGACCGGGCCGAGCGAGCGCGGCTGGAGCGACTGCTGGTGGTGGACCCGGCCACGCGGCGCAGCGAGTTCGACCGGATCAAGACCCCAGCGCAGGCACCGACGCTGGGCAAGTTCAAGCAGCGCCTGGCGCACCTGCAAGCACTCGATGCGATCGGCCCGACCGAGCGGTGGCTGGACGGAGTGCCGCCGGGCAAGGTCACCCACTTCGCCGGCGAGGCGCGGATGGCGAACATCGACGACATGCGCAAGACCAGCGACGCCAAACGCATCACGCTGCTGATCAGCCTGCTGCACCAGCAGCGCGTGGAGGCCCGCGACGAGGTGGTGACCATGTTCTGTAAGCGCATGGCCGCCCTACACAAGAAGGGCCGCGAGCGCCTGGAGGAGCTGCGCGAAGCGAACCGTACGGAGACCGAGCGGTTGATCGGCGTGTTCGGCGAGGTCCTGGCCGGTACCCGTGAGGCCACCTCCCCACCCGATGCCGACGTCGCGACCGACGCGGCGGGTGATCCGGTTTCGGACACCGAGGTCGCCGAACACGTCGGGTGGCTGCTGCTGAAGACACTGGAGGCCGCCGGCGGTGTGGAACAGCTGTCTGCGGCGCACGAGGCGGTGTCGGCCTATCACGGCAACAACTACCTGCCGCTGTTGGAAGGCTTCTACCGATCGCACCGCCCGGCGTTGTTCACCCTGGTCGACGCGCTGGAGATGACCTCGACCACCGCGGATCGCAGCGTGCTGGACGCGGTGGATTTCCTCCGCGCCAACCGGGAACGGCGCAGCGAGTGGATCCCGGAGACCACGGTGCACACCCGCGACGGGCAGCAGGTCACCGTCACCATCGACGTCGACGCGTTCGCCACCGTGGCCTGGCGCAAAGTGCTGCGAAGCAAGGACCACCCCGGGATGCTCGCCCGCCGCCACCTGGAGGTGTGCGTGTTCTCCCACCTGGCGGCCGAGCTGCGCTCCGGCGACATCGCGGTGGCCGGGTCGGACTCCTACGCCGACCTCGGAGCGCAGCTGATGTCCTGGGACGAGTGCGCGCCGCTGGCCGCGCAGTTCTGCGAGCAGGCCGGCATCCCCACCGACGCGGGCGAACTCGTCACCTTCTACCGCCACCAACTCACGACTACCGCGGCGCAGGTGGATGCGGGCTACCCGGCCAACACCGACCTGGTGTTGGAGGAAGGCCGCCCGGTGCTCAAGCGCCGCAAGGGCGCCGACCGGCAGCCATCGGCATTGGCGCTGGAACAGGCGATCCACCAGCGGCTCCCAGAGCGCAGTCTGCTGGACATCCTGACCCGTGCGGCGTATCTGACCGGCTGGCATCGCCACCTTGGCCCGGCCTCGGGCTCGGACCCGAAGATCCGTGGTGACGCGCTCGGCCGCTATGTGCTCACCGCCTACGCCTACGGCGCGAACCTCGGCGCCACCGAAGTCGCCCGGCACATGCGCGGCCAGGTCTCCGGGCACGAGCTCTACACCGCGGGCAACAAGCACTCCACCGCCGACAAGGTCCACAACTGCTCGGCGGATGTGATCAACGCGTTCCCCGAGCTGGATGTGGCCGGGGTGTGGGGCGACGGGCAGATCGTCGCGGTGGACGGTTCCCAGGTGGACACTTGGGAGAACAATCTGCTGGCCGAGTCTCATATCCGCTACGGCGGTTACGGCGGGCTGGCCATGCGGTTCGTCTCCGACTCCTACATCGCCCTGTTCAGCCACTTCGTGCCCTGCGGGGCGTGGGAGGCCGTCTACATCATCGATGGCTTGCTGCGTAACGACTCCGAGGTGCAGCCGGAGACGATCCATGCGGATACGCAAGGTCAGTCGCTGCCTGTCTTTGGAGTCGCCGCGTTGCTGGGGTTCGAGCTGCTGCCGCGCATCCGCAACTGGCACGACCTGAACTTCTACCGGCCCGATGCGGCCACCCGGTACCAGCACATCGACTCGTTGTTCGGCGACAACGCCATCGACTGGGACCTGATCGAGAAGCACTGGACCGATCTGCTTCGCACCAGCATCTCCATCCGCGAAGGCCGGGTCTCCTCGGTGACCCTGCTGCGGCGGCTGGGCAACCACTCGCACAAGAACCGCCTGTACCGGGCGTTCCGCGAGCTGGGCAGGGTGATCCGCACGGTGACGCTGCTGCGGTTCTTATCGGAACCGGGCCTGCGGGAGCAGATCACCGCGATCACGAACAAGGCCGAGGCGTTCCACGGATACTCGGAATGGCTGATGATCGGTGGCAAGCTCATCGGCCACAACGATCCTGACCACCAAGAACGCGTCGTGAAATTTAATGAGCTGCTCGCGAATTGCGCGATCTACTCGACAGCACTGGACATCACCGACGTAGCCAACCAGCTCGCGGCCGAGGGCTATCCGGTCGCTACCGACGATCTGGCCACCATCACGCCCTATATCCAGCATACGATCCGCCGCATGGGCGATCTCGTGCTCGACCTCGCCCCGCCGGACCAGACGCCGACCACGCGGCTGGACCTGGAACCGCGGGTACACCCGCTATCGACAGGAATGCCTACGAGAAGGCATCGACCCACGCATCGCAGTCGAGGTCGAAGCACTCAGCCCTGGCCTGCTACGCACCCGGCTCCACGACGCCATCGAGGACCACGTCAGCGACATCAGGCAGTGGAACATCCAGAGCCGGATCGAGGCGGCCGAGCGGGAGCTGCTGTGCAGCCTGCCGGGGGAACTGGACAGGATCATGCGACGCACCACCGCAGCCGAGGACGGCGAGGACGAAGACTCCTGACCGCCGAGCCGTCTTGCCTCACGCGTCGCTGCGTGGGCCAGCGGGGATGTTGTGGGGTTGCCGGCCGAGTTGGTCGGGGGTCGTGCCGAGGCGCTGGCATAGGCACTGGCAGCAGGAACACGTCATGGTCGACCACACGAGGGTGGGCAGGAAGGCCGGGTCAATGTGTTCGCTGAGAATGTCGACCACGAAATCGTCCAGGCCGTCGACGAAGTCGCCGATCGTCCACGCCAGCGTCACGCCCGTGTCGTCGGCGGGGCGGAACGCCTCGATGATCTGGTGCTGCATCAGGTCTTCGACGTCCGTCGTGGCAATGGTCATCGGAGCGCGGCTGTCGGAATCGACCCAGGTCGCGGTCCAGGTGAACTGGTAATGGTCGTTCCCGTCGAGGGCGATCGCGCCGGCGTCGTCGAGAGCGGAGCAGGTCAGCGTCACTTCGACGTGCCGCTGCAAGACGAACGCGGCGGGGAGCGTGGTTGACGGCATCGGACCATCCTGGCCAACCACCTGCGGGAACCCCTAACCCGTGGACCTCCTTCATGGCGGATTCCCTCGAACGCGTGTACACCGATCGAAACTGCGGTTCAGGCTGGATCGGGTCGACCGGTCGGCAAACACACGACATTGCCCACTGCTGGCTGCGCAACGGCGCCGGTCGACGGTGACCCGCCCGTGCTGGACCGGGCGAGCTCGACCTGCTCGACCACGGCTCCCGCATCTCGACTGAAACGGCGTGGCGCCTGCGCTGTCGTGTGCCCTGACGGCTGTTCAGTCGTTCGCGAGTACCGGGCTGCCGTTGAGCTTCACGCCTGCCTTGCGCAGGTCCTCCACGGCCGCGTCGGTGGTCTTCGCGGCGACGGCCGCGGTCAGCTCGAGCAGGACCTGCGCCGCGAAGCCCTCACGGACTGCGTCCAGGGCCGTGGCCCGCACGCAGTGGTCGGTGGCGATGCCGACGACGTCCACCTGGCCGACGTCGTGCTCGCGCAGCCAGTCGGCCAGTGAACTCCCGGCCTCGTTGATGCCGAGGAACCCGCTGTAGGCGGCTGCGTGGTGGCCCTTGTAGAAGACCTCGTCAACGGCACCTGATGCGACGACGGGCTCGAAGTTCGGGTGGAACTCGCTGCCTTCGCTCCCCTGTACGCAGTGGGAAGGCCAGGAGTGCACGAAGTCCGGGCGCTCCGAGAAGTGGTCGCCCGGGTCGATGTGGTGGTCGCGCGTGGCGACGACGAGGCTGTAGCCCGTCTGCCGGTTCACGAAGTCGGCGATGGCAGCAGCCACGTCCGCGCCGCCGGACACGGGAACGCTGCCGCCCTCGCAGAAGTCGTTCTGCACGTCGATGACGATCAAAGCTCGGTTCAAGGGATAACCGCCTTTTCGATGGAGGACTGGTCGGCGCAGGGGCACGGGTGAAGGCCCCGCCCAGGACGAGGCACGCTCGGGCCACGGCGAAGGTCAGCGGCCCCGGTTCTAGTCGCGGGGACTACCGAATGTGGTGGTGGACGTAGTGGACGACGTTGTTCACGGTCCGCCACTGCTCCACGTCGGCGTAGGGGATTTTGATGCCGAACTCCCCCTCGATCGCCTCCCCCAGCTCCGCCATTGCCAGATCGTCAGCGCCGAGGTCGTCGATGAGTAGGGCCGTGAGGTCCATGTGCTCCTTTTTGACGTCCAACTTCTCGGCGGTGATCTTGATGACCCGATCCTCGATGGTCGACACCGTGGGGCTCCCGTCCGTCGGTCCGCATGTGGGAGTGAGCATGGCGGTCGGAGCGCACGGGCGCGAAGAGGCTCGCGCGGCATTCACCCACCCGGTAGGGCGGTAGCGCCACTCCAGCAGCAGCTAGTGACCGGGGGAAGCTCGCGCTCCGATCACGCGCAGGAACGCGCACACCTCGAATACCGACCAGTTCCCGGTGTGAGCGCGATCGGATGACCCACGCCACCAGCTCATCGCCGTAGGGCCCGAACAGCTCCCTCCTGGCCCGACCGAGTTGGTCAGCGGAGATCCAGCCCGATTTCGCCGAACTCAATCCTGGCCATCGTTGGGGTTCCTTCCGGGTGGATTGCCGCCTGCTCGACCACGGCTCCCGCATCTCGACTGAAACGGCGTGGCGAAACGTGCGCAACACGTGTCGCATTTCGTATGATCACCTGGACCGCTTCTGAGCTGTGCGGACGCCAACCGCAACACTCGCGGAGCCCCGGAGAATCCACAACACGATCTCCGCCTACAAGCGGCTGTCCTCAGTCACCGCCGCAGCCCGCCGCGAGGGCACATTCCCGGACCTGGCTGATCACGGGCGCCGGATCGCCCGCCCGCTGACCTTCGCCGATGTCACCGACGCCCGGACATGGTTGCGGCAGGTCTTCCGTCGCGACCGGACCGCCGGCCAACCCGCGACGATTTACCTCGGCGTGGAGAAGGACGCGCTGGTCGCCCAGCTCGCCGCCTGGTACGACGACCTCGGTGTTCCGGTGATCGCACTGAGCGGCTACAGCTCGCAGACCATCGCCGACCTCGTGCGCCGCGACGCCCACCACGCCGGACGCCCCGCCGTTTTGCTCTACGCGGGCGATTTCGACAGCTCGGGCGAGGACATCGAGCGCGACTTCGTGGTCCGCACCGACTGCTGGATACACACCGAGCGTGTCGCCCTCACCGTCGACCAGGTCGCTGAGTTCAACCTTCCCCCGCAGCCTGGCAAGACCACCGATTCCCGCGCCTCGACCTTCACCCTCGCGTACGGGCGCCTGGTGCAGGTCGAACCCGACGACCTCCACCGCCTCTTCGACACCGCGCTCGCTCGCTGGTGGAACCCCGCCGCTTACGAAGCAGTCCTCGAAGCCGAACAACGCGACCGAGACCAGCTCGACGGGCGATGACCAGCGGCTGCACCCAGCCGCGGCCCCTTTCCGGCGTATTCGGTAACCAGGACGTATCGCATCTGATGAGAACTCGCGCCGCCGTGCGTACGGTGCGGGAGCGGTGCGCTCGAAGCCGCCGAGCTGGGGCGTTGATGCGGCGGCCAGGATCGACCGTAGCGGAACCGCCGGGGGCGGCGAGGTTCGGATCGCCGTGCATGGCCGTTGACCAGGGCCGCCGATCATGGATCGCATTGGATGCGACATAATCGCGCCGGATGCGATCAGTGGAAGGCGGGTCCGGTGAGCAAGGACGACGGGTTTCCCGGCGCGGTCGGGCTGCATCTGGCCGAGGGTGTGCCGCTGCTGCATCCCGAGGAGCAGGTGTTCGCCGCGATGTTGGAGGGCTGGCGCAACCAGCAGTTGGCGCGCAACCTGGCGCACTCGACGGTCGAGGCGCAGCTGCGCCAGGTGCGGCGGTTCTTCGCGCACTCCGGTGAGTATCCGTGGTGCTGGATGCCGCAGTTGGCAGATGAATGGTTCGCTGATCTGCGTTCCTTGAACCACGTCGCGACGTCCACCGTGCGCGGCTACCAAGGCTCCCTGCGGGGATTCTGCTCGTTCATCACCGACCCGGCCTACGGGTGGGCCGCCGAATGCGAGCGGCGATTCGGCACGCACCCCGTGCAGGTGATCAACGAGTCCAACGCCGCCACGCATGTCGCCGATAGCGAAGCTGAGCCAACGCGGCGGGCCTTCACCCGAGAAGAGTTGCAGGCCCTGTTCGACTACGCCGACGAGGAGATCGCCCGCAAACGCGCCGCCGGCCGCAAGGGCTGGCTGCCAGCGTTCCGCGACGTGACAACGTTCAAAGTGGCCTACGGATTCGGCTTACGCCGCAACGAGACACGGATGCTCGATGTCGCCGACTTCGGCCGCAACCCGCACGGCCGGGAGTTCGGCGAGTACGGCGTGTGCTTCGTCCGTTATGGCAAGGCCAAGAAGGGCTCCCCGCCGAAACGGCGCAGCGTGCTGTGCGTGTGGGAGTGGGTCGCCGAGGTCCTCGAGCAATGGGTCACCGAGGTGCGCCCGCTGCTCGGCAGGGACAACAACCCGGCGCTATGGCCCTCCGAGCGCGCGCCGCGGATCGCCAACAAGCAGCTCAACCGGCGGCTGGCCGCGTACCGCGACGCGCTCGGGATGGACCCCGCGCTGGAGTTCCACTCGCTGCGACGCTCCTACGTCACGCACTTGATCGAGGACGGCTTCGACGCGCGGTTCGTGCAGGAACAGGTCGGTCATGACCACGCCAGCACGACGTCGATCTACACCTGTGTGTCCTCGGACTATCGGACCCGCACGCTGCGGCGGGCGCTGGACGCGACGATCGACGAGGCGCTGGGACCAGGAAAGGGAGCGTGACGATGAAAAAGCGCGAGGTCAGCTACACGTGGCGGCTGCGGGAGATCATGGCCGAGCACGGCATGTATGCCACGACCGATCTCGTGGAGCCGCTGCGTGAGCGCGGCATCCACCTGTCGGTCTCGCAGGTGCACCGGCTGGTGACCGGCACACCGGAGCGGTTGTCGTTGAAGGTGCTGTCGGCGTTGTGCGACATCTTCGCCGCTGAACCCGGCGAGCTGATCCGCACCGACGCTGCCAACGTCGGCATCCGCAAAACCGCCACCGACGACGCCCCGGTGCCGCCGAACGTCGCGGAGCTGCGTCCCAAGCGCGCCCGGATCACCCCGGCTGAATGAGCCAGGAACACGCCACCAGCGAGGTCTGCGCGCGATGCGGGCGGCCCGTGTGCAGTGACTACGCCAAGATCAAGCAGGCCGATACCCGGCTTCGTGCCAGGTGGGGCTGGCCGGAAGGACCCGTCTGCGTCGCCTGCTACGAGCAGGCGATCAACACCTACGGCCACTGCGCGGACTGCGCCACGGAGCGGCTGCTGCCCGGCCGCCGCGCCTCAGACGGGAGACCGGTCTGCACCGACTGCGCCGGCGGTCTCGGCGACTTCACCTGCCACCGCTGCGGCCAAGAAGGACCGCGCTACCGCGCCGGCGCCTGTGCCCGGTGCGTGCTCGCCGACCGCCTGACCGAACTGCTCGACGACGGCAGCGGCGCAGTGCGCCGCGAGCTGGAACCGCTGTTCCACCTGATCCACGCCATGAGCTGGCCCGCCAGCCGACTGACCTGGCTGCGCCGCGAAGCCCCGGCCTCGGTGCTGTCCGCACTGGCCCGCAGCGAGGTCCCGCTCACCCACGAGGGGCTGAGCAGGCTGCGCCCGTGGAGATCGGTCATCTACGTGCGCGACCTACTCATCGACTGCGGCGTTCTCCCACCCGTCGACCGGTTCCTGCTGCTATTCGAGCAATGGCTCCCCGACTGGCTGGCGACGATCAGCGACCCTGCTCATCGCAAGCTGCTGGAGCGGTTCGCCACCTGGCACGTGCTGCGCCGACTGCGCCAGACCGCCCGCGAGCAGCCGATCAACTCCTACCGCGTCAACAACGCCCGCCGCCTGCTGCGGCTCGCCGCACTGTTCCTCGACGACCTCGCCGCGCACGGGCGACGACTCGACGAGTGCACCCAAACCGACATCGACCGCTGGTTCACGACAGGGCCCAGCGACTGCGGTAAGTCCCGGGAGTTCCTGCTTTGGTGCCGCCGGCAACGCGAACTTCCGCGTCTGCATCTGCCAACCGAGCAGCTTCCTGCCGCCGCCCCCTTGAGTCAGCACGAACGCCTTGCCCACATCCGCCGCGTGCTTACCGACGAGACCCTCCCCGACGCCGACCGCGTGCTCGCACTGCTGATCCTGCTCTACGCCCAGCCGCTGATCCGGATCGCACGGCTGACCACCGACGACGTCATCCGCGACGACAACCAGGTGCTGCTGCGGCTCGGGGAACCACCTACCCCGGTCCCGCAGCCTTTCGCCGAGGTGCTGACTCGCTACCTCGACAACCGGATGAACCTGAACACCGGCGGCGGCGCCACCAACCCGTTCCTGTTCCCCGGCCGCCGCACCGGACAGCCACTGCACACCACCTCGCTGCGGCTCCGCCTGCGCAACCTCGACCTGCCCAACCTTGACGGCCGCAGCGCAGCCATCCGCCAGCTCGTCCTCCAAGCACCCGCCCCGGTCATCGCCGGAATGCTCGGCTACCACCCCAACACCGCCGAACGCATGGCCGCCGAATCCGGAGCCACCTGGAAGACCTACGCCGCCGGTGACCACGCCCGGCTCGGGAGCAGCTAATGGGGCGTTCGCTGGCCTGGGATTTGTGTTGCGCTGTCCCGGAAACGTTCGTTTCTATGACGGCCCTTGGAGGCGCATGCCTCTCCTTCAGGGCCGTGTTGTTCAGCAGCAGTGTTGGCCGCGCCAGGCTTCGCGGCCTTCTTTGACCGCGACGGCGGCGATGACCAACGCGACGATCGGGTCGGCCCAAGACCAGCCGAGCAGGCTGTTGAGCAGCAGACCGGCGAGCAAGACGCCGGAGAGGTAGGTGCACAGCAGAGTCTGCTTGGAATCGGCCACGGCGCTGGCGGAGCCGAGCTCACGGCCAGCGCGGCGCTGGGCATACGACAGGCCGGGCATGACGATCAGCGACAGCGCGGCCAGGACGATGCCGACCGTGGAATGCTCGGCAGTGTCGGCGCCGGCCAGCGAGCGGATCGACTCGACGGTGACGTAGGCGGCGAGCGCGAAGAATGACACCGCAATCACCCGCAGAGCGGTGCGTTCGCGGGCCTCATGGTCGCGGCTGGAGAACTGCCAGGCGACCGCGGCGGCCGAGGCGACCTCGATGGCCGAGTCCAAGCCGAAGCCGATCAACGCTGTCGAAGAGGCGGCGGCACCGGCGCTGATGGCCACGATCGCCTCGATGACGTTGTAGGTGATCGTGGCCCCGACCAGCAGCCGCACCCGCCGGGACAACACCGACCGGCGATCACTGTCCGGTGCCGCCGCTACCGGCCGAGACGTGGTGATGTCGCTAGGCCCGCAGCACCCATCACCGCAGCCGGCTTTGGCGGCCCCAGACACAGGCAAGTTCTTCCGCCGCTGGTGTGTCTCGCTCATAACGAGCCCACCTCCTCACCGCGAGCAGCCGCGCGCTGGGCGGGCTGGTCCAGGCATTCCTCTGCCGGGTCGACAGCGAGCACGACCTTGAGCAGTTCGTCGAGCGCATGACCGAGGTGGGCATCGGCCAGCTCATAACGCACCTGCCGCCCGGCATAGGTAGCCACAACCAACCCGCAACCACGCAGACACGACAGGTGGTTGGACACGTTCGAGCGGGTCAGCCCCAGCTGCCTGGCCAGCTGGCCGGGATAGCTGGGCCCTTCCAGCAACGCCACGAGGATCCGGCACCGGGTCGGATCCGCCAGGGCTCGACCCAATCGGGCCAGCGCCGTCTCCCGCGTTTCACACGTCAGCATAAACACGACAGTACAGCCTTCACTGACCATTTAGGAAGAGGTTCGACTTTCAGGGCTACTCGGGTGAGCGGCAGGAATTGGCGACAGTTGAATACGGGACTCCGCCAGTCTCTCACCCCCATGTAGCCGATCTCCATGAACGTCGACAATAGTCGATCACGCCGTTTGCCGACGTTGTTTGTCGACGCGAGTTGTCGACATTGATCACCTGCGAAAACGCTTCGACCGCCCAGTGTGTCGGCAAACGATCGTTTTACGAACAGCACTCCTGGGCCAGCCCGAATTTTCTGGTCGATCTTCCCCTTGGGAATGGCCTGGCGGATCCCGTTACAGCTGGGACGAGCACCGCCCCGGTGTTGTCCGTTGTCTGAACTTGCTCGGTCAATACGGCGTGCCGTACCGGAGGCGGTGGCGTCTGGTCTCCTACACGCAGGGGTCACCACCTTCAGATGCCTTGGGTTGGTTCGTCCCACAGCACCGTGCGCCGCCACTCCAGGTCGCCCTGGGCATCCTCGACGAGCACGACCCCGCCGCCTTCGATCCGGGCTAGGGCACATGCGGCGTTTACGGCGTGATCGCGGTTGGTCCGGGCGCAGGCTTGGGTGCCGCCTGGGGTACGCACCTGCCAGCGCCCGTCCGAGCACCACCTCACTCGCCAGGTCCCCATCTACCGGCCCTTTCGTGTATCGGTGGGGGTTCGGCATGCCCCGGCTGGGCTGGCGTGCCCGCTTGAACAGTGGGGCGCATGGCAACGCCTGTGCGTTCATCGAAGCCAAACGCGCGGCCACCACGATTGGGAAGGCCGTGCCGCCGACCCCGTGCGACGACTGCCGGCCAGCGTCGAAACGGCAGGGGGCATCACGCGAGTGACTGGCACCGTGCCCGACGTCATCAGCCGGGTGGTGCTGGAGCTTGAGCAGCCCGTCTGGGCGCTGAGACAGTCTGTTCGAGTTCGGTGATCCGGGTGTGGGCGGCGGCCAGGTCGCGTTCGAGTTCGGCGATGCGGCAGGCGCGGAGAGGATGGTGTGGCCGTCGAGGAGTTCGCGGACGCGGGCGGCGAGGGCGAGTTCGGTGCGGCTGTAACAGCGGTGCCCGCCGGCGGAGCGGTCGGGCGTGAGCAGCCCTGCGGCGTCGAGGCTGCGGAGGAACTCAGGCGTGACGCCGAGCATCGCGGCGCACGGCCCATGGTGTAGGCGGGGTAGTCGGCGTCGTCGAACGCGCTGGTCACCTGGTCGTCGGGCGATCGAGCGGTCATAGGCACCTCGTGAGGTCGGAATGCACGCCGGGCCCGGCTGCAGACCGGGCCGGGAGTGCTGGGGGTCATTGGGTGGCGCCTTCGATGACCTTGCGGCCGCCGCCGTGACCGATTTCGATGCGCCGCGGCTTGGCCTGCTCGGCCACCGGCAGGGTCACCGTGAGCACCCCGTCGGTGTAGTCGGCCCTGATGTTGTCCACGTCCAGGCCGCTACCGAGGGAGAGCTGGCGGGAGAAGGTGCCACGGGGGCGTTCGGCAGTTAGGTAGCTGACCTCGGCGTCGCCCTCACCACTCGGGCGCTCGCGGCGCTGGGCGTGCACGGTCAGGGTGTTGTGCTCGGCGTTGACTTCCAGTGTCTCGGGGTCGATGCCGGGCAGGTCGAACTCGACCACGTAGTCATCGCCGGCCCGGTAGGCGTCCATTGCCATGGTGGGGCGCGCGGGCGCTGCCGAACATCTCAGTCAGCCGGTTGAGATCACGGAAGAACGGGTCGAACGCCAGCGTCATCATCCACCACGTCCTTTCACACGCTCATCGTCACCACACACGATTTCGGCTGCGGGAGCCCGGGGGCGAAAGCCCCGTTCACGGCGAAGGCCCCGTTCCCGGTGGGGCGCTCGCTCCCCGAGCACTCCGCGAGGAGACATGACCGACAGCCGCTCACCT
>NZ_CP031143.1 GCF_014697215.1 Saccharopolyspora pogona | reverse complement strand
ACGGTGTCCGAAGGGCTGGGGCACCGACATCGGGCCGCGCACGGTCGTCGCGATGCTCGTCGACCTCGTCAACGCACTGTTGGGCGAGCAGCTGTCCACCTATCCCAACAGCAAGATCAAGCTGTCGGCAGTCAGGGCGATCCGCGACAACAACGGCCTGTTGTTCCAGCTTCCGGCGATGATCAACGCGGCCGGGCAGGCTGATCCCGCGAAGGTCGCCGCTGCGCTGCGCCCGGTGCTCGCCGATGTCGTCGGCCCGGTCGTGGCCGAGTCCGTACGCGCAGCGCTCGGCGAGGACAACCAGGCGCAGGCCGACGCGATCGTTACTGAGTTGGCGCAGCGGCTGGCGGGAGGTGTGGCGGCATGAGCAACGTTGAGCTGACCGCGCTGGTCGTCTCCGGACTTGTGGGCCTGGTGATCCCGTGGCTGACCGAGCTGGTCACGCACTCAGCGGCCCGTACCGAGCTGAAATCCGTGGTGACTGCGGCGTTGTCGGCGATTACCGGCGCGGTGTCGACCGTCGCTGTTGTCCCGGGCGCGGACTGGCGGGCGTATCTGCTGGCCATCGGCACGGCGTGGGTCTTCTCGATGCGCACCTACTTCGCCGGTTTCGTCCGGCCGATCGCGCCCAGCAGCGGCATCGGCGCACCGCAGGCGAAGCACGCTGCGCCCGACGCCGCCGAGTAGCACCACGCAGGCCCAGTGAGGCGGAAAGCACAGCAGCCCCCAGTGCCCGATGGCGCTGGGGGCTCTTTCGTGTCTCGCCCCCTGATCAGGAACAACGACTTTGAAAGGACTGCGGACATGGCGGCATCCTTGGCCGGCTCGTGGCAGCCGGTCACCACCCGCTCGACGCTGAACCCGCACTACCTGGATCCGGTCACCGGGGCGCCGAGCCGCGACGCGATCCCACAGACCCCGGCCCGGTTCGGCCGCACCCTGCGGCGGGTGCTGCAACACGGCATCCAGCAGGTTCGCCTGGAGTGGCGCAACGTCTACTGCCAGGTTGACGACCCCGGGGAGGTCGACGGCCCGAACCCGGTGTGGATCCGGGCGTCCATCGAGTACCCGGCTGGGGCATGGCGGCAAGTCAACGGCTCCACCACCTGGTCAGCGACGACGGCCTACGCGGTCGGGGACCAGGTGCTGCACGACGGCGTGCGGTACGTGGCGGGCGCGGCCACGACCGCCGGGCAGTCGCCGGCGGCGGGCGGCCCGTGGCGGCCGGTGCGGTTGTTCCCGGTGACGTGGACGGGCACGACGGACACCGCGACCGTCCAACCTGGGCAGACAGTCATGTCCGACCCGATTGACCTTAGTGATGTGCGGCTGCTGGCAGGGGAGCGGCTGGCGGTGGGCCTGCTCGCCTTCACCGGCGGCGTGGGCAGCATCGTCAGCGGCGCGGATGCGATCGCCGGGGACTTCGTGTGCGACTTCCCGACCGCGCCATGGCCGGGCGCGGCCGACGACTTGGTGGTGCAGCCGGTCACCGACCAGACCTCGATGCCGGTCGGAACGCCGCTGCCGATGCCGACTGTTGTCGAGGGATTGTCGCCCAACCCCAACACCGTGATGGCGCTGGGCGATTCGCTGTTCCAGGGGCTGTACGACTCCGACATCGACGGCGATACCGGCGGGTTCATCCCTCGTGCGTTGCGAGCGACCCAGCACTACCGGATGTCGGTGTCCGGTCAGCGCGCCGATTCACTGTCGTTGCCAACGCAGGTCACGACGTGGCGGGATGAACTGCTCGCCCGGTACAACGTCGTGATCACCGACCTGGGCGGCAACGACGCTGTGCGGTCCGATGGCACCACCGACATCTCGAGCAACACGGCGATGGTGCAGGCCCGCATGACCGCGCTGTGGCGCTACCTCGCGCAGCGCTGCCCGAACGTGTGGGCCACCACGATCACCCCGTGGACTGCGAGCACGGACGGCTGGTCGACGCTGGCCGGGCAGTCGCGGGCGAACCAGATCATGGGCGGCACGAACGGCCTTGATGGCGTGTGGGGACGGCTCCGCACCTGGTTCCGGGATGGCTGCCCGATCCAGGTGTTCGGGCGGACGGTTCGCGCCGGCGAGGGCGAGCACCCGTTGGCCGGGATCGTCGACGTCGGATATGCCATCACCGACCCCGCATCTGGCTGGAAGTGGAAGGCCGGACTAACCACGGACGGGATGCACCCGACCGCGGCCGGCCACCAGCTCATGGCCACGGCGTTGACCCCGTACTTGCCCGCGCTCGCCCGTGGCGGCCGGATCGAGGATCTCCCAGCGGGGTCGTTCGGTGGGCGTGGCAGTCCGGTACCGGGATGGTGCAGTCCCTGCGGAACACGACTGTGCCGGTCACGTGCCTGTCGTCCACGGTGGACGAGCCGCGAGGCTGTACCTACTCGGCCGGGGTGTTCACGGCGTTGGTTGAGGGGAGTGGGACTTCGACTGGTCGCTGCAGTGGTGCGGCGGTGATAGCTCGATCCGGTGGGGGTTCCTCGCACCACCGGACTACCTGGCCAACCCGGTGAAGAGGTACGGGGCGCAGGGGGTTGGTGGCTCGGTCGAGGTGTTTTCGGGCTCGGCGACGCTCTGCCTGAAAGCCGGTCAGCAGATGGTGTTGTGGATGTCGTCGAAGAACACGACCGCCGATTCGGCGTTGTGGGGCACGGGCGGGTCCGTGAGCCTTCGGGCATCCTGGCGCGGCCTCCGACGCTCGCAGACCTGACGAAGGGGCTCCCGGTACGTGTGGGTATCGGGAGCCCCCTTTGTCAGGGTTTCGGGTCAGTCGTCTTTCCGCATGGCGCGGGCCTTCGGGTTCAGGGGCGCTCGCTGGCCAAGCGGTCCACAACCTGGGCAAGCCCAACGAGTCCTGCGATATTGAGCTCGCCAACCAAATCGTCATCTTCGAGTGCATCGGCGGCGAGCATGTCCTCGATCTGGGTTATCCGGTCGATGTCCAGCATGCCGTGCATCCTGTGTTGTTCGTCTTCCCATGCCATTGCATCCCTCCAACTTGGGGCCCGGGACAGTTTCAGGAGTTCAGGGCCTCCAGGTGTCGGGCCTTGCGGCTATTGTTGATCGCACAGGCTCGCCCGGTGGTTGGCCGGGTCGGGGTGAGGGTAGAAGATGCCCCGCGGTGTCGTGGTTGGGCCGCGGGGCATCGCCATGTCCGGGCTCTTTAGGCCTTACCTGTTCCGCCGCAGCGGATGCACGGGATACCCGCGCCGTCCGGGTGCTTGCCTGATTCACCGCTTCCTTTGCAGTTCGGGCAGGTGATGCCGTGCAGCGGCCGGGTCGCGATCATCATCAGCTGCTGTGAGCTGACCTCGATGTCGATGACGTCGCCACTGGTGGTGACGACCTGCAGGATCGGCTGGCCAGCATCGTCGGTGAGTGTGACGCGCCGTGCTGTGAGGCGTTGGGCGGTGTTGGTCATCGGAACCCCTCCGGTGTTCTGCAGGCTCATCGGTGCTGATTGCTATCGCCCATGATGGTCGCGCTGTTGATGGGGCGGGATCAGCTGATCGCGTGGTGGCCTGCCATCGCGGGGGATCAAGAGCCCCCGTACGTCGTGTTTGCTGGCCCATTTGCCCGTACAGGCTCCTGATCGTCTTGTTGGCAATCTTGTGCCTCGTGGCAGGTTCGAGGGCTCTCAAGGCGTTCTGCGCCGTCGATCACTCGGTTTGGGGCGCCATGTGGCCGTCGTCGGCGGGGTCTTCTTCTGGAAGCACTGCGGCCAGCCACGAACGCAGGTCGGGGGCCCCTTCGTAGGGCCGTTCGTGGCCGCTCGTCTTGTCCTCGTGGTCAGTCATGCTCGATACATCGGCAGCGTGGCGTGGTGGCCTGACAAGCCTGACATTCGCGGTCAGTCGTCCCGCGGTTCGTCATGCCAGGCGAGTCCGCCGGCCACCATTTCCTCCAGGACCCGCCGCACCGCGTCGATGTCGTCGATCCCGGCGATGGCCGCCAGGTCCTTGGGCGGGTATGGGCCACCGCCGTGGCGGGTGACCACGTTGCGGATCGCATGGGTGATTTCCAGGTCGTGGGTCTGTTGGGCGACTGGCTCCAGCTCGGCGAGCACCTGCTCCAACCACGTGGTGTCTTCCCCGGCTGCTCGACGCTGGGTGATCTCGCTACGTACCGACGCCACGAGGTCGGCAACGACGGTGACGATCCGGGCGATCTCTCGGTCTTGGTCGGAGGGTTCCACGCTTCCAGCCTGCGCTTGCTGTGCCGCTCGGGTGCCAGGGTCGAAGGGCTCCGCCTCGCGCGCGTCTACTTACGAAACTCACCCTCACCAGAGCAGGCCAGCGCCCGACCACGTCCAGAGTTGGCTGCGCATAAGTCTGTTACGTAGGGAACCCCGACGTAGGAGGGGTTTCCTACGTGCGCGGGGGGCGCGGGGGCGGCGTAGCCCCCCGGTGGTGTTCTTCCTATAAACCAGTGTTCTTCTCCCGGTGGTCTTCTAAAGAGAGCGGAAAAACCTACGTTGGTTTTCCCGCACTGGTTGCGACCTGCCCGAACAGGCGTTTATGCAGGTCGCACCATGTCCGAAAACCCGCACTGGTGTGATCATTCCGTGATCATCGCCGAAGCCTGTCGCATCGTCGCAGGTCAGAACCAGTGCGGAAAATCCGATGTGGTTGCGACCAGTAGGAACGACGAGATGCCAGCGGGCCCCCAACCTAACCGGTTGGGGGCCCGCTTTCGGCATGCTCGGGGCAGTTCAGGCGGCGTCGTCGCCGCGCTCCTTGGCCACCTGCTTCAGGATCTGGGCGACCTCGTCGGGGTCATCGGTCACCCACCAGGTGTAAGGCCCATACAGGCCGCCGATGTTCTTGCCGTTCTTGTCGACGGTCCCGGCGGGGTAGCGGATTCGCTCGCCGCGGTAGACGTAGCCGAACTTCTGCAGCTCCTTGATCGCGCCGTCGATGGCGGTCTTGCCGTCCTTGTTCTGGCGCTCGATTAGGTCGACGGTGATGTCGAAGCCTTCCTTGTGGCTGGCCAGGTTCAGGAACAGGCCCTTGGCCTTCAGGCTCAGTCGGGGATCACGGGCGAGTGCGTTGGTGACAAGCGTGAAGTGGTCGCCAGCCATCCGGCCACGGCGGAGTCCGCCGATGAATTCGTCGCGGGACAACGATGGTCCTTCCCCGCCCGGTGCCAGGTTCGGGTTTGCGACACGTTCCACACCTGGCTAGCGCTGGTGTGGGGTGTACCCGTACCATCGGCACCGAACGATTTGGGTCGTTGAAACCGTCGCCCTCGCCTGCCAAAGCTTGGGGCGGCGGTTTCTTTTTGTCTTGTGACCGGGTGGGTCACCTGATCGAGTAAACCCTACAACATCAACACTGTGAACGGCCGTAGCGAAACGCCCGAACGCGTCAGCCCGCGTGGCACGATGGAACCGGCGACGGCCGCGCCAGAACACAGAGACGCCCCTGGACCACCGTTCCAGGGGCGTCTCGTTCGTTTAGGGCCAGGTCAGATGTCGAACTGGCCGGCCTTCACGCGGCTGGTGAATGCCGCCCACTGCTGGCGGTCCACCGTGAAGTGGCCCAGCTCGCGGGCTTTGGTGTCACGAACGCCCACCGCAGCGTTCGTGATCGCCACCTCCACACACTGACCTGCGCCATTGCCGCCCGAACGGGACGACTTGCGCCAGGAGTTGGCTTGGAACTCCATGCTCATCTCGTTACACCTCCTTTCGGGTCTTCTCGATCAGTCTCGCTGAGTCCTTCGGGCTCAACGCACTCGCCGTCAGGTGGTTCATCAGGTGCCGATGCTGGGTGATGTCGGCAAGCTCTTCGAACCATATGGCCCGGACCAGAGTCTCGATGTAGACGACTCCCGGATCGTCCGGCTGGTCAAAGTCCATGATGGTGAACGGGCCACGCGATGCGCGCATCACATCACCACCGTTCGGCACTACCTGCAGGCTGACGGTCGGCAGGTTCGCCATCTCCAGGAGATGGTCAAGCTGGTCGCGCTTCACCGCATCCGGGGCGTCGTAGGAGGTCAGCGCGAACTCTGTGGTGATCGCCCACAGCTGCACTGGGCATTCTGAGCGCGTCAGGATCTCCTTGCGCTGCAGGCGGACCTGTCGCCGGGATTCCAGCGTCACGTTGGTCACGTGGTCGTTGATGGGATCCATCAACATGTGCACGTAGCCCTCGGATTGCAGTAGTCCGGGGATGATCAGTGGTTCCCACGACGTCACTTGCCGCGCCCCGTCCTCAAGGCCAAGGAACACCTCGAATCCGGTGGGCTGCCTCGCATCCGGCAGGTTGTCCCACCAGTCTTTTCGCTTCAGCAGTTTCAGCTGCTCATCGAACCAGGCGGTTTCGTGCTCGGCGTCGTAGGCACGTAGCAGAGCGAGGATGAGTTTGCGCTGCGGTTGTCGGCGACGGTTCTCCAGGTGGGAGATCGCGCCCTCGCTGTAGCCGGTGGCCTTGGCTGCGGCGTCCTGGCTCATGCCGGCCTGCTTCCGCAGCTTGATCATTTTGAACGCAATGGATCGTTGCAAGACGGTTGGGCTTTTGCCGCTCACGGCCTTGTCTCCCTCGCTGGTTGGTGATGGGAGAAGGGTACGGGCGGGACACGATCGGCGTATCGCATGCGTAAACCCTACCCGGTAGGGTTTACTACTATTAAGGTCATCTTCAATGGTGACCAGCTCACCGTAGACCACCGGCGCGGGACGGTTGACCAGCACCACGAAACCACCAACCAAAGTGCCCGCCCCGCGCCGGTCACCAACCACCAACCACAGTGCAGAGACCCGGAGAACACCAATGAACGACCTGTTCAAGATCTCCGCCACTTCGTCGACCGGCGCCCCCTTCGTCACCAGCGCACCGAACCCGGCCGCCGCGTACGCCGCCGCCCGGATGTTCGCTGACGAGGGCTACATCAACCCGGCCAAGCCGATCGAATGGCAGCTCGTGCCGAACTTCGGGCTGATCGTCGAGTGCTTCGTCCGCATCGACGACGGCCCCACACACCTAGTCTGCTGGCCCCTCGAACCCGGCCAGCGCGTCACCACCACCCCTCGAAACCGTGCTGGCGCCGCAACACTCGGAGCCTCACCGGCGACAAGGTCGGAGGTCACCCACCGCCCCGCGGCGCACGTGGCATCCCCTGCCCGCGTCTGCCACACCACGTGGGCCGCCCGCTTCGACCAGCTCAACGCGCCGCATCGCCGGCGGTGGTCCGCCTGATGGCCGCCGAACCAGCACAGATCCCCGCAGGCCGGACCCGGCGATATCGCGGGCAGCTGCCGGCAGGCTGCAACCAGCCCACGGGCGTCGCGGAGTCCGCCGGGGTGTCCTTGTTGTAGCGGGCCAGCGCTGCAGCAGCTCCGCGATATCGCCGGTCGGCTGCGGGATCTGCGGTTCGGCGGCCATCAGGCGGACACCGCCGCGATGCGCGCGTTGAGCTGGTCGAAGCGGGCGGCCCACGTGGTGTGGCAGAGCGGGCAGGGGATGCCACGTGCGCCGCGGGCGGTGGTGACCTCGACCTTGTCGCCGGTGAGCTCGAGTGTTGCGGCGCAGCAGGTTTCGAGGGTGGTGGTGACGCGCTGGCCGGGTTCGAGGAGCACTAGGTGTGTGGGGCCGTCGTCGATGCGGACGAAGCACTCGACGATCAGCCCGAAGTTCGGCACGAGCTGCCATTCGATCGGCTTGGCCGGGTTGATGTAGCCCTCGTCAGCGAACATCCGGGCGGCGGCGTACGCGGCGGCCGGGTTCGGTGCGCTGGTGACGAAGGGGGCGCCGGTCGACGAAGTGGCGGAGATCTTGAACAGGTCGTTCATTGGTGTTCTCCGGGTCTCTGCACTGTGGTTGGTGGTTGGTGACCGGCGCGGGGCGGGCACTTTGGTTGGTGGTTTCGTGGTGCTGGTCAACCGTCCCGCGCCGGTGGTCTACGGTGAGCTGGTCACCATTGAAGATGACCTTAATAGTAGTAAACCCTACCGGGTAGGGTTTACGCATGCGATACGCCGATCGTGTCCCGCCCGTACCCTTCTCCCATCACCAACCAGCGAGGGAGACAAGGCCGTGAGCGGCAAAAGCCCAACCGTCTTGCAACGATCCATTGCGTTCAAAATGATCAAGCTGCGGAAGCAGGCCGGCATGAGCCAGGACGCCGCAGCCAAGGCCACCGGCTACAGCGAGGGCGCGATCTCCCACCTGGAGAACCGTCGCCGACAACCGCAGCGCAAACTCATCCTCGCTCTGCTACGTGCCTACGACGCCGAGCACGAAACCGCCTGGTTCGATGAGCAGCTGAAACTGCTGAAGCGAAAAGACTGGTGGGACAACCTGCCGGATGCGAGGCAGCCCACCGGATTCGAGGTGTTCCTTGGCCTTGAGGACGGGGCGCGGCAAGTGACGTCGTGGGAACCACTGATCATCCCCGGACTACTGCAATCCGAGGGCTACGTGCACATGTTGATGGATCCCATCAACGACCACGTGACCAACGTGACGCTGGAATCCCGGCGACAGGTCCGCCTGCAGCGCAAGGAGATCCTGACGCGCTCAGAATGCCCAGTGCAGCTGTGGGCGATCACCACAGAGTTCGCGCTGACCTCCTACGACGCCCCGGATGCGGTGAAGCGCGACCAGCTTGACCATCTCCTGGAGATGGCGAACCTGCCGACCGTCAGCCTGCAGGTAGTGCCGAACGGTGGTGATGTGATGCGCGCATCGCGTGGCCCGTTCACCATCATGGACTTTGACCAGCCGGACGATCCGGGAGTCGTCTACATCGAGACTCTGGTCCGGGCCATATGGTTCGAAGAGCTTGCCGACATCACCCAGCATCGGCACCTGATGAACCACCTGACGGCGAGTGCGTTGAGCCCGAAGGACTCAGCGAGACTGATCGAGAAGACCCGAAAGGAGGTGTAACGAGATGAGCATGGAGTTCCAAGCCAACTCCTGGCGCAAGTCGTCCCGTTCGGGCGGCAATGGCGCAGGTCAGTGTGTGGAGGTGGCGATCACGAACGCTGCGGTGGGCGTTCGTGACACCAAAGCCCGCGAGCTGGGCCACTTCACGGTGGACCGCCAGCAGTGGGCGGCATTCACCAGCCGCGTGAAGGCCGGCCAGTTCGACATCTGACCTGGCCCTAAACGAACGAGACGCCCCTGGAACGGTGGTCCAGGGGCGTCTCTGTGTTCTGGCGCGGCCGTCGCCGGTTCCATCGTGCCACGCGGGCTGACGCGTTCGGGCGTTTCGCTACGGCCGTTCACAGTGTTGATGTTGTAGGGTTTACTCGATCAGGTGACCCACCCGGTCACAAGACAAAAAGAAACCGCCGCCCCAAGCTTTGGCAGGCGAGGGCGACGGTTTCAACGACCCAAATCGTTCGGTGCCGATGGTACGGGTACACCCCACACCAGCGCTAGCCAGGTGTGGAACGTGTCGCAAACCCGAACCTGGCACCGGGCGGGGAAGGACCATCGTTGTCCCGCGACGAATTCATCGGCGGACTCCGCCGTGGCCGGATGGCTGGCGACCACTTCACGCTTGTCACCAACGCACTCGCCCGTGATCCCCGACTGAGCCTGAAGGCCAAGGGCCTGTTCCTGAACCTGGCCAGCCACAAGGAAGGCTTCGACATCACCGTCGACCTAATCGAGCGCCAGAACAAGGACGGCAAGACCGCCATCGACGGCGCGATCAAGGAGCTGCAGAAGTTCGGCTACGTCTACCGCGGCGAGCGAATCCGCTACCCCGCCGGGACCGTCGACAAGAACGGCAAGAACATCGGCGGCCTGTATGGGCCTTACACCTGGTGGGTGACCGATGACCCCGACGAGGTCGCCCAGATCCTGAAGCAGGTGGCCAAGGAGCGCGGCGACGACGCCGCCTGAACTGCCCCGAGCATGCCGAAAGCGGGCCCCCAACCGGTTAGGTTGGGGGCCCGCTGGCATCTCGTCGTTCCTACTGGTCGCAACCACATCGGATTTTCCGCACTGGTTCTGACCTGCGACGATGCGACAGGCTTCGGCGATGATCACGGAATGATCACACCAGTGCGGGTTTTCGGACATGGTGCGACCTGCATAAACGCCTGTTCGGGCAGGTCGCAACCAGTGCGGGAAAACCAACGTAGGTTTTTCCGCTCTCTTTAGAAGACCACCGGGAGAAGAACACTGGTTTATAGGAAGAACACCACCGGGGGGCTACGCCGCCCCCCGCGCCCCCCGCGCACGTAGGAAACCCCTCCTACGTCGGGGTTCCCTACGTAACAGACTTATGCGCAGCCAACTCTGGACGTGGTCGGGCGCTGGCCTGCTCTGGTGAGGGTGAGTTTCGTAAGTAGACGCGCGCGAGGCGGAGCCCTTCGACCCTGGCACCCGAGCGGCACAGCAAGCGCAGGCTGGAAGCGTGGAACCCTCCGACCAAGACCGAGAGATCGCCCGGATCGTCACCGTCGTTGCCGACCTCGTGGCGTCGGTACGTAGCGAGATCACCCAGCGTCGAGCAGCCGGGGAAGACACCACGTGGTTGGAGCAGGTGCTCGCCGAGCTGGAGCCAGTCGCCCAACAGACCCACGACCTGGAAATCACCCATGCGATCCGCAACGTGGTCACCCGCCACGGCGGTGGCCCATACCCGCCCAAGGACCTGGCGGCCATCGCCGGGATCGACGACATCGACGCGGTGCGGCGGGTCCTGGAGGAAATGGTGGCCGGCGGACTCGCCTGGCATGACGAACCGCGGGACGACTGACCGCGAATGTCAGGCTTGTCAGGCCACCACGCCACGCTGCCGATGTATCGAGCATGACTGACCACGAGGACAAGACGAGCGGCCACGAACGGCCCTACGAAGGGGCCCCCGACCTGCGTTCGTGGCTGGCCGCAGTGCTTCCAGAAGAAGACCCCGCCGACGACGGCCACATGGCGCCCCAAACCGAGTGATCGACGGCGCAGAACGCCTTGAGAGCCCTCGAACCTGCCACGAGGCACAAGATTGCCAACAAGACGATCAGGAGCCTGTACGGGCAAATGGGCCAGCAAACACGACGTACGGGGGCTCTTGATCCCCCGCGATGGCAGGCCACCACGCGATCAGCTGATCCCGCCCCATCAACAGCGCGACCATCATGGGCGATAGCAATCAGCACCGATGAGCCTGCAGAACACCGGAGGGGTTCCGATGACCAACACCGCCCAACGCCTCACAGCACGGCGCGTCACACTCACCGACGATGCTGGCCAGCCGATCCTGCAGGTCGTCACCACCAGTGGCGACGTCATCGACATCGAGGTCAGCTCACAGCAGCTGATGATGATCGCGACCCGGCCGCTGCACGGCATCACCTGCCCGAACTGCAAAGGAAGCGGTGAATCAGGCAAGCACCCGGACGGCGCGGGTATCCCGTGCATCCGCTGCGGCGGAACAGGTAAGGCCTAAAGAGCCCGGACATGGCGATGCCCCGCGGCCCAACCACGACACCGCGGGGCATCTTCTACCCTCACCCCGACCCGGCCAACCACCGGGCGAGCCTGTGCGATCAACAATAGCCGCAAGGCCCGACACCTGGAGGCCCTGAACTCCTGAAACTGTCCCGGGCCCCAAGTTGGAGGGATGCAATGGCATGGGAAGACGAACAACACAGGATGCACGGCATGCTGGACATCGACCGGATAACCCAGATCGAGGACATGCTCGCCGCCGATGCACTCGAAGATGACGATTTGGTTGGCGAGCTCAATATCGCAGGACTCGTTGGGCTTGCCCAGGTTGTGGACCGCTTGGCCAGCGAGCGCCCCTGAACCCGAAGGCCCGCGCCATGCGGAAAGACGACTGACCCGAAACCCTGACAAAGGGGGCTCCCGATACCCACACGTACCGGGAGCCCCTTCGTCAGGTCTGCGAGCGTCGGAGGCCGCGCCAGGATGCCCGAAGGCTCACGGACCCGCCCGTGCCCCACAACGCCGAATCGGCGGTCGTGTTCTTCGACGACATCCACAACACCATCTGCTGACCGGCTTTCAGGCAGAGCGTCGCCGAGCCCGAAAACACCTCGACCGAGCCACCAACCCCCTGCGCCCCGTACCTCTTCACCGGGTTGGCCAGGTAGTCCGGTGGTGCGAGGAACCCCCACCGGATCGAGCTATCACCGCCGCACCACTGCAGCGACCAGTCGAAGTCCCACTCCCCCTCAACCAACGCCGTGAACACCCCGGCCGAGTAGGTACAGCCTCGCGGCTCGTCCACCGTGGACGACAGGCACGTGACCGGCACAGTCGTGTTCCGCAGGGACTGCACCATCCCGGTACCGGACTGCCACGCCCCACCGAACGACCCCGCTGGGAGATCCTCGATCCGGCCGCCACGGGCGAGCGCGGGCAAGTACGGGGTCAACGCCGTGGCCATGAGCTGGTGGCCGGCCGCGGTCGGGTGCATCCCGTCCGTGGTTAGTCCGGCCTTCCACTTCCAGCCAGATGCGGGGTCGGTGATGGCATATCCGACGTCGACGATCCCGGCCAACGGGTGCTCGCCCTCGCCGGCGCGAACCGTCCGCCCGAACACCTGGATCGGGCAGCCATCCCGGAACCAGGTGCGGAGCCGTCCCCACACGCCATCAAGGCCGTTCGTGCCGCCCATGATCTGGTTCGCCCGCGACTGCCCGGCCAGCGTCGACCAGCCGTCCGTGCTCGCAGTCCACGGGGTGATCGTGGTGGCCCACACGTTCGGGCAGCGCTGCGCGAGGTAGCGCCACAGCGCGGTCATGCGGGCCTGCACCATCGCCGTGTTGCTCGAGATGTCGGTGGTGCCATCGGACCGCACAGCGTCGTTGCCGCCCAGGTCGGTGATCACGACGTTGTACCGGGCGAGCAGTTCATCCCGCCACGTCGTGACCTGCGTTGGCAACGACAGTGAATCGGCGCGCTGACCGGACACCGACATCCGGTAGTGCTGGGTCGCTCGCAACGCACGAGGGATGAACCCGCCGGTATCGCCGTCGATGTCGGAGTCGTACAGCCCCTGGAACAGCGAATCGCCCAGCGCCATCACGGTGTTGGGGTTGGGCGACAATCCCTCGACAACAGTCGGCATCGGCAGCGGCGTTCCGACCGGCATCGAGGTCTGGTCGGTGACCGGCTGCACCACCAAGTCGTCGGCCGCGCCCGGCCATGGCGCGGTCGGGAAGTCGCACACGAAGTCCCCGGCGATCGCATCCGCGCCGCTGACGATGCTGCCCACGCCGCCGGTGAAGGCGAGCAGGCCCACCGCCAGCCGCTCCCCTGCCAGCAGCCGCACATCACTAAGGTCAATCGGGTCGGACATGACTGTCTGCCCAGGTTGGACGGTCGCGGTGTCCGTCGTGCCCGTCCACGTCACCGGGAACAACCGCACCGGCCGCCACGGGCCGCCCGCCGCCGGCGACTGCCCGGCGGTCGTGGCCGCGCCCGCCACGTACCGCACGCCGTCGTGCAGCACCTGGTCCCCGACCGCGTAGGCCGTCGTCGCTGACCAGGTGGTGGAGCCGTTGACTTGCCGCCATGCCCCAGCCGGGTACTCGATGGACGCCCGGATCCACACCGGGTTCGGGCCGTCGACCTCCCCGGGGTCGTCAACCTGGCAGTAGACGTTGCGCCACTCCAGGCGAACCTGCTGGATGCCGTGTTGCAGCACCCGCCGCAGGGTGCGGCCGAACCGGGCCGGGGTCTGTGGGATCGCGTCGCGGCTCGGCGCCCCGGTGACCGGATCCAGGTAGTGCGGGTTCAGCGTCGAGCGGGTGGTGACCGGCTGCCACGAGCCGGCCAAGGATGCCGCCATGTCCGCAGTCCTTTCAAAGTCGTTGTTCCTGATCAGGGGGCGAGACACGAAAGAGCCCCCAGCGCCATCGGGCACTGGGGGCTGCTGTGCTTTCCGCCTCACTGGGCCTGCGTGGTGCTACTCGGCGGCGTCGGGCGCAGCGTGCTTCGCCTGCGGTGCGCCGATGCCGCTGCTGGGCGCGATCGGCCGGACGAAACCGGCGAAGTAGGTGCGCATCGAGAAGACCCACGCCGTGCCGATGGCCAGCAGATACGCCCGCCAGTCCGCGCCCGGGACAACAGCGACGGTCGACACCGCGCCGGTAATCGCCGACAACGCCGCAGTCACCACGGATTTCAGCTCGGTACGGGCCGCTGAGTGCGTGACCAGCTCGGTCAGCCACGGGATCACCAGGCCCACAAGTCCGGAGACGACCAGCGCGGTCAGCTCAACGTTGCTCATGCCGCCACACCTCCCGCCAGCCGCTGCGCCAACTCAGTAACGATCGCGTCGGCCTGCGCCTGGTTGTCCTCGCCGAGCGCTGCGCGTACGGACTCGGCCACGACCGGGCCGACGACATCGGCGAGCACCGGGCGCAGCGCAGCGGCGACCTTCGCGGGATCAGCCTGCCCGGCCGCGTTGATCATCGCCGGAAGCTGGAACAACAGGCCGTTGTTGTCGCGGATCGCCCTGACTGCCGACAGCTTGATCTTGCTGTTGGGATAGGTGGACAGCTGCTCGCCCAACAGTGCGTTGACGAGGTCGACGAGCATCGCGACGACCGTGCGCGGCCCGATGTCGGTGCCCCAGCCCTTCGGGACACCGTTGGCGTCCCACGAGCCGACCAGCTCTTTCTCGATGCGCTTCAAGCGCTCGTCCTGTTCGGGGGTCAAGTCGTCCTCCTCCTGTGCGGAAACGGCGCCAGATGCGCCACCAGAGCCGCCGAGCAGCGCGGCAAGCTGTTCGCGGGTGCCGCGGAATGCGTTGCAGTCGACCGGCGAACGGCCAGCGACCCGGCCCTGGTCGGTGAACTGCAGAACAGCGACGCTCAAACCCCCGTAGCCGCCCCACAGGCCATCCAGCCAGGTTTGGTTGCGGGCGTAGACCTCCGAGGCGCTACCGGCGCGATTGGAGGGGTATCGCGAATACCACAGCGGCGGCAGACCAGCCAGGGACGGCCGGCCGAGCTCGCGCCAGTACCACTCCGGCAAATACAACAAGGGCAGCAGATAGCCCTTGTCCCGCAACCGCTGGGTGAGATCCCGAGTCAGCGCGGCCGGGCCGCCACCCTTCTCCACGTCGAGGATCACCGGGCAGTCTTGCGGCACGACTCGTGCAATGTGGTCGGCCTGCGCCGCCGCGCTGACGCTGCCCTCCTGGTAGTGGTAGGCGGCATGCAGCAGGCCCGCGGCGCGGGCGGCGGCGAGGTTGCGGGCGAACTGGGGATCCACCCACGAACTGCCCTGCGTCGCTTTGATGAGGACGAAGTCGAAGCCCTCGGCCCGCGCCTTGTCCAGGTCGATTCCGGCCTGGTATCTCGAAATGTCGATACCCCAGATCACGCCGCCACCCCCTGCAGGTGCTGCCACTTCACGCGGGTGTGGCGGGCGTCAGCGAGCGCGTTGTGCTCCGCGCCGTCCTGCTCGGGGAACTCGGTGACACCGAGCCGCACGGCCTCCTGCTGCACGTCCATCGTGTGCATCGGAATCCCGATCGGGAGGTCCATCATCGTGCCCCAGAGCTGGCACAGGACGACATGGTCGTATGCGCCATAGTCGGCCCACAGCTCCGGCTTGCCATCCCGTAGCAGGAAGTCGCGCACCTCCTCCGCGATGCGCTTGCGGTGCTTGACCAGCGGATCGGCGAAGTCGATCGGCAACCGACCCGGGATCGAGTGCCGCCGGTCCCCGTGCCCCTGAGGCAAGTGCGGGACGACGTTGGCCATCAGCCACGCATGCTTTTTGATCCGCCGCCACGGGGCGTCTTCGACGACGGCGTAGTACTCGCGGCCGTCCTCGGCGACGATGCCGATCGAGATCAGGTCGATAGTTCGGCCGTCCTCGATGAACTCGGTGTCGTACCAGTGCCTCATGGGCGCCCCTTGGTAGTCGGTAGCAGCCCGCCGTTTTCGTCCGGCGGCGGACGGGTGGCGGTGACCGTCGTCGTCTCGGTCGTGGTCTCGGTTGTGGTTTCTGTCGGCGGAGCAGTCGGCCCGCCGGATGCTGTGCACGAGTACGTCGGCGCCGTTTCCGGGCTGCCCTCGTCACGGGTGCACCGCTCGGTCGAGCCGTCGGCGCGCTGCACCGTCCAACTCGCCGGCGGTGCGCCACGCGCTCCACGGGGAAGCTCGCCGGCGTCCTGCGTGGTGCCGTCGTCGTAGGTGATGATCAGGCGGCCCGTAGAGCCGTCCACCGACGCGATGCCCCGCCCGGGAGCGCCGTCGCGGCCCACGATCCGACCGAGGTTCTCGCGGGCGCCGTCGCTGTAGATGACGACCAGGTCGACGCCGTCAAGCACCGTGGCGACCACGCCGCGCCCTGGCTCCCCGGTCGCCCCCGTCGCGCCGGGCTGCCCAACGACCTGCCCGACATCACGCCGGGTGCCATCGGTGTACGACACGACCAGGCGCCCGGCCTCGATCGCTGTTGAGGTGATGCCGCGCCCGTCCTCACCCGGCACCAGCTCCAGCACCGGTGGCGCTTGCTGCTTCACCTCGGCCGCCTTCTGGCACGCCTGGCCAGCACGATCACGGACGCTCTGATCCGTCGCACATAGCTGATCCAGCGGGGCGGCCACAGCCTTCGCATCCGCTGCAAGCGCAGACACCTGCGCCTGCAACGCCTCCTGCTCCGCACGCGCCCCTGCACGGTCCACGAAGTAGAGGACAGCGAAAGCCGCGACCGCGGCGACGACGATGCCCGCCATCGCAAACAGCGGCCAGTTCCGGCGGGACGTACTACGGGCGGCGTCTTTGGCTGCCTGTCTCGCACGATCACTGATCACGGTTCCCCCTGTGCCAGCTTGCGTAACTGAGCTTCGAGCTCGGCGATCTTCTTGCTCTGCTCGTCATCGATCTCGGATGCGGCTTTCTCCGCGGCGGCTTTCGCCTGCCGGTTGCCGCTGCGAATCGCGGTGACCACAACACCGATCGCACCGCCAACAGCGGTGATGAGGGTTCCGATCGCGCCGAGCAGTGTCGAGATGTCACCCACGACGTGCCCTCCATGGGGATCAGGCAGGGGCGGGAGTCGAATAAAAATCCGCGTACGACACCAGACCGGACGTGTTGGTGCGCGCTGCGTCGACGTACCAGCCGGCGCCGTCGTTGCGCAGCACAATCGACGTGTTCGCTGCGTACGACGGCGACGAGGAGCCCATCAGCAGATACAGCGTGGTGCTGGACGCGGCGAGCCCCGCGTTGATCTGGTGCGCGGCAAGGAAGTCCGCCACTGGCTGGGTGTTCGTGCCGTCCCACGTTTGCGCAGCCCACAGCGTGGGCGGGACGACGTAGCGGGGATACGACGGGTCGGTCATTGGTCGCTCTCTTTCGCTCAGAGGCCCACGCTCAGAGGCCCATCCAGGTGGCCGACAGCAGGTTTCCGTTCGCGCGCCAGATCCCCACCGATCCGCCAGTCGTCCAGCACGCTGCGTAGATCGACACGGGTTGGTTGGCGGCGAGGGTGAGCGTCGTGCTCGATGAGATGGCGTCGGCGACGCCTGAGTTGAGCCCGTACCGCTGCCCGCCGGGTGTGTTGCTGGCGGTGCCGAGCGCTAGGTAGATCGCGCGCATCGCCGACGCGCCGCCGACGAACTGCACGGTGAACGTGAACATCCAGCGGCCCGCACGGGTGGGAGTGAACGTGCCCGCGGACAGCGAGCATCCGACTGGGCTGCCGATCAGCACACCGATATCGGTGATCTTCACGCCCACGCCGCCGCCACCGGAGCCGTTGGAGATGGTGGTTCCGCCGGCGTTGGCGCCGTCATCGGTCCAATCCCCGCACGGGGTGGACGCGATGCTGCCGCTGCGCCCCAGCTCATCGAGCCGCTGCCGCACCGCGGCAACCTCGGTGCGCATGGTCGCCGGCACCGGCGCCCGCCCCGGCGGAATCGAAGGCATCGTCATGCGACCACACCCCCCATCACCTGCAGATCAAGCGTCGCTGTCCACGGATCCATCCCGGAGCCGATCGACAAGATCCGGCACGCGTACTGGGCGTCATAGATCCACGCGTGATCGCGCACCTGCATCACCGCGGTGTCTCCCGTAGAGAGCGCCTCGATCGACGGTGACCCGGTCGGTAGCCCGGACGGGTTGCGGCCATCGATGCGGATCGTGGCCTGCGCCGTCCACAACGGAGGCATGAAAGTCCGCAGGGTGCCGGTGGCGTACGAGGAGATCACCGCTTGCGAGGTCTCCGACAGGTGCGTGGTGTCGGCGGTCTGCATCCACGGCCACCCTGCCGCCGGCCAGGTCATGTCAGAGATTTCGGCGTAGGTAAAGGTCCCGGAGGTGGTCCGGTTGTCCGCGCCTTTTGCGATCACTCCGAACGCCTGGCGACTGCCGTCGAGCGTCGTCTTCAGCGACTGGCATGCCTGCCGGTAATCCCAGACGTGCGGGTAGCCGAGCTGTCCAAGTCGCGGTTCGCCGACCCGCATGCGCCACACGATCGCCTGCTGCGACGAGTCATTCCACTCGCACACGAACTCGATTTCAGGCCCGGCATCCTGTTGCGTGAGCTCGGTAAGGCGTTGCCCGGTGTAGGCCAAATCCGTGACGGCGTAGGTGACCGTCGCCGACCCGGCGACCAGGTCCGGCAGCCGGATCGGCAGCGCGTACTGGCCGGCGTTGGCCAGGTAGATGCCCACCAGGCGCGCCGCCACCGATCCCCAGGACAGGCTGCGGTTGGCCAGGTCGGGGCTGGTCGGCGAGAAGATCACGTCGGCCTGTGTCACAGACTGACCTGCTCCGCAGTAGGCCACCAGCGCTTTTTTCCCGAGGAACTCCCACAGCGTGGCCGTGCGCACCGTCGCCGAGAACCCTTGCATGTCGTCGAAGTCGAACCCGGTCAACAGCCCGGCCTGCAAGATGCTGTTGCCGTAGGCGTAGACGACGGTCCAGCGCCACGGCTCGGTGAGCATGGTGTACGTGTCGTCGTCCAGGCGAGGGGATAGCGACACTTGCGCGGTGAGTGAGCCGGTGTTGTTCAGCTGCCGCTGCCACGTCGGAACCTGGTTGCCCATGGGCAACTCGGCGTGCACCTGGCCGGTCACAGTGTTGGCCAGCAGTAACCGGTGACCGCCGGCAGCGGGCGTGGTCATGCTGGCACGACCTGCACCGTCAGGGGGTTACGCACGTCAGCGCCCCACGTGACGCTACCGCCGCCGAGCACGTCGATTTTCAGACGGACCGTGCTCGCGCCGGTGAAAATGGTGCCGCCGATCGGCACGACCGGACACCGGTTGTCCCCGCCCGGCCCTGCCGTGGCGATCGCGCCGGCGAAAGGCCCGTTGTTGACGTTGCAGTAGTAGTTGATCGTCGTCGGCGACGAGATCGAAATGAGCTTGAACAGCGTCGAGGCGATCACCCGGTACGGAAACCCTGGATCCGGGATGTTCAGGCTGATCAGCGTGTTGTTCGCGCCGGTGATCACGCCGGTGACGTTGTTGTTGCCGTCCGGGGTGCCCGGATAGGTCTGGGTGAACGTGGCGCCCATCGTGCCCCGCCACAGGCTCTGTGTGGCGTCCCAGTAGTCCATCAGCTGCGGCCACGGCGCCGCCGCCTTGCGGATCCGCAGCTCCCCGTCGATGCGGCCCGTGTCCAGCACCGAGTCGCCCGGCAGCATGTACCTCACCCCGCCAGTGAGCGCGGTCGACATCCGCTTGTCGGTGATGTTGCTGCTGGTGATCGTGGTGACGGTCGCATTGACCCGGACCTCGGCCAGCTTCACCGCCCCATCCGGCAGGTCCGTCCGCGCAACCGGACTCGCCGCAGGCGTCCCAGTGAGCACGTCGACGACTGGGCCGTGCCCAGGGTCGGTCGGGATCGACGCCTGGTCGTAGACCGTCGCGAAGATGACGTCGATGCGCGGGTTGGTGGCGTTCGCGGTCGAAATCGGCACCACGATCGTCGATTCCGACCAGCCCAGATACGGGCCCTGGCCGGTGCGCTCGCACACCAGGTGCCCGGCGAGTACGTCGACGTTCATGCTCGCGGTGGTCTGCTGCTGCACCCGCAGCGACGTGCAGCCGCTCACGTCCCAGTTGTGCGGCAGCACGCCGTTGCGCACCGCCAACGGGTTCGCGGACTTGACGTCTGGCAGCAGCAAACCCGAGATGAACTTCCGCATGTCCCGGCCGTTGTTCAGGCCGGTGATGCCGTCCGCCGCTGTGAGTGGGACGGCGTCGGTCAGCGCGACAGCCATTTGTGGACCGGGCCTTTCAGTAGTAGGAGACGCGCCAGCTGGCGGTCATGCTCGCCTGCGCGTTCTGCACCTCGGCCGTGAACCGGACGTCGACAGAACCGCCGGCGGGAATCTGGAACCAGTTCGCGCGGGTCAGATAGCTGCGCCGGTTGACGCCGTTGAGCTGCACCGCACCGGATCCGGTGTTGATGACCAGCACGTCAGTCGATGACAGCACCCCGTTGTAGGTGATCCACGACGTGCCAGTGGAGATCGACGGGTTCTGCGCCGGGCCGGTAATCGTCGCGATCACATCGGCCGGCGCGGTCCCGTCGGTGTTGTCCAGCCGCACCACGCCGGTACTCACCGGCGCACCCCACGACAGCCCGGATCCCCCGGTCGGGCCGTTCCACCGCGTACCGGAGCCGCCGGCGGGCCCGTTCCAGGCCACGCCCCCGGCCCCGGACTGCGCCATCTGTGTTGATGCGGTGCGGGTGACCACGTCCAACAGGCGAGGCTCGGGCGCGGTGAACTGCAGCGAGTAGTCCAGCCACGCCGAACCGGCCATGCTGATGGTCGGCTTGTCGCTACGGCGCACCATCGCCTCACATTCGCCGAGCTCGTCGCGGATGCGCAGCGACAGCATCGACCCATCCCCCCCGAGCCCGACCAGGGCACGCATCGCCCGCAACCGGTCGGCATGGCCTGGGGCCTTCGCCGACCCGTTGAGCACGATCACACGTTTTCCCGCGTAGGCCGGACCGTCGTAGGCACCGTGAGCGGTCGGGCGGTCCACGAACGTCGTGCGCATCGGCACCCCGTCACGCCACCCGGTCACCGACCGATGCCACCAGGTCACCCCAGCGGCATCGGTCGACGGCTGGCCGAGCGTGACCGCGTTGGCCAACGTCACCGTCGTACTCATCCGTCCAACTCCTTCAACGCTGCGGTCATGTGCCGGGCTGATGCCGCCGCCAACTCCTCCGGCTCCCACTGGTTTCCGGCAAACGACTGCTGCACCGTCACCGGCGGCCGGGCAGACAGGGCAGCCTCGATGCGCACCAGCCGCGTCACGAGTTCGTCTTCCTGCCCGCGGGTGCGGACGTTTTCCGGGTGGCGGGTGCCGTTGTAGGTGAGCGTGTAGCCGGGTTCCAGCGCCCCGCCGTTGTCGTAGCCGCCCGGCCGATTCAGAGCAGCCAAGCTGCCGTAGCGGTGGATGGCGTAGTTGAGTCCGGCGTAGGTGTTGGCCAGCGGGTTCGTGCTCGTGCCGTACAAAAACGGTCCAGTGCCGCGGAACGGGCCAGCCCAGCGTTGATACGTCGGCCCGATGACCTGCATCAACCCGACCGATGGGGTTCCCTTGCGCCAGTTGGAGTCCCAGGTGTTGACCACGGTGGGATTGCCGCCGGACTCCTGGTTCATGCGCCGTGACACCGTCGGCAACCAGCTCGCGGGCTGACCCAGCATCGACAGGGCTTGCAGGATGACGCTGGACCACCGGGACACATCGCCGCCGCCAGCACCAGCCAGCATGTCCCGGAAGACACCGGCGATCCGGTCTCCGAACGACGCGGTGCGTCGATTCAGCCAGGTTTGCGCGGCACCACCGAGGTCCGTCGTGAACGGTGAGTACCCCAACCCGACCGGGCCACCCACAGCCAGTCGTTTGACCGGGATGGGCTGCCCGCCCTTGGCTAACTGGTTCTGGTTGATCGCCTCGATCAGCGGGTAATACGCCCTGGTAGAGGCGGCGTTGATGACGTACTCGCCGTTGGACAACAGGGTCGGGATCGAATCCGACGTGCTGGTACCCGGCCCATACACGGGACCACCAGCCGCCCGAGTCCGGTAACCCAGGTACGCGTCCGTTTTGAAGTCGAACTGGTCGTACCACTCGCCGCTGGCGGTAACCTTGATGTTCTTGTCCTGGATGCCCTGCAACTCTGTGTTGGTGTTTCTCGCGAACTGCCGAGCCTGTTCCTCGGCGGAGTTGTACTGGCCAGGTAGGCCGCCCACCGAGCGCAGCAACTCGTCGACAGCATCACGGTTGCCGTAGACCTTGATGGCGTTGTCGCGCAGCGCCTGTTCGTTCTGCCGCAGCGCTTCCTTAGCGGCGTTGACGTCGCCGGTCTGCTGCTGCACCGCCTGCGCGTGATTCACCGCAGCCTGCAAGCTGTTCAGGATGGCTTGCCGGTTCGCGACACCTGCTGCCGTGTTGGCGTCCAACGTCACGCCGTTGGCCCGGACGGAGTTGGACAGGCCGATGACGGCTTGCTGGAACGACAGCGCTGCTTGCTCAGCGCCCAGGTTCCGGCCGATCAACGCATCCAGCGCCGCCCGGAACGCGTTGGTCTCCTGCTCGGCGGTGCCGGTGGCGTTCGCCAGGTTCATAAACGCCCGAATCAACGGGTCTGTCGTGACCTGAGTACTGACTATCGCCGCCGCGAGATCACGGTTTTTCACGGCCGCATCGCCATACGTGGCACGCAACAAGTCCAGATAGCCCTGCGCCTGCTGGGCGGCCTCGCCCTGCGCGGTGAACATCCGCGCCGTGCCATGCCCAGTGTCCACCGTCTTGGAGCCGTTGACGATCAAACCGGCCAGGCGGGCGTTCACCGCGTCATAGGCGCCCGCGTTGCCCAACGCGATATCAGTCAGCTCGGTCAAGGACACCCCGACCCGGCGGAACGTGTCGTAGGACGCATCGCCCTGTATTTGCTGCGCGGTGGTCTTACGGACGTTCTCGTCGATCGCGTTGTTGGACTCCCGCAACGCCGACGCCACCGACTCCACCAGGCTCTTGTGCGCCTGCGCCTTCTCCGCGGCCTTCTGCTGCGACGCAGCCAGCAGACCGAGCGCCACCGTGGCGCCAGCAATCGCCAACCCCAGCGGCCCGGCGAGACCCTCCGCCAACGCGGCGACCTTCCCCGACATGTTCGCCGCCCGAGGAGAGACGCCTTCCATCCGCGCACCCAGGTTCAGGATTCCCCCGGCCAACGCGGTGATGCCGCCCGTCACCGCGCCCGCGCCCTTGAGCGCGGCCCACGTGACCAGCGCCGTCGCGCCGACCGTGCCCAGAATCCCATCGAACGGGCCAAGGATCGTGGTCAGCGCATCCACCACCCCGGCGACGACCCGCAGCGCCAGCGTCAGCACCGGCATCGCACCGTCCGCCAGCCCGGTGACCGTGCGCGCCACCCCACCGATCGCGGCGTTCATCTGCGCCGAGTTCGACGCCCAGATCGACGCCAGATCATTAATGACCGTAGTCACTGCACCGATCACCGACCGGACGATGCTGCCCGTCGAGGTGAACACGGTCCCGAAGGTGCCGGCGTGCGCCGACAGCGACGTCAGCGCCTCACCACCGGTCAACCCCAGATCGGCCAGCAGATTCGCGAAGCCCTGCGCCACCGGCTGCCCGTTACGCAACGCCGCGGTTACCCCGGGGACGGCGTTGTCGGCCATGTTGACCAGGCCCGTGGTGACGATCGCGATCTGCGGGTTGGCTGCCGCCATCGCGCCCCGCATCTGCACACCCAGGATCCGCACTTCGGCGTCCAGCGTGCGAAGGGCGTTGTCCAGCGCGGGAACGCTCTGGGAGGTGATGTCCTTACCAACGTCGATGACATCGGTCTTGAGCTGCTCGAACGACGCGCGGATCTGCTCGTTGTTGTGCTGCGCCACCGCAGCCAGAGCCACGAACCCCGCCCCAACGGATCCGATCAGCGCGGCACCGATCAATGGTGCCCCGGCGACGATTCCGGCGGCAATGAGCTTCGTTGTGGTCCTCATGCCGGACAGCAGGGTGCTTCTCGACGCTTCCGAGGCAGACCTGCCGACCTCGTCGCCGGCCTTTGTGGCGGCGGCCCAGTCGGCGGTGGCCACGACTGGCACGTTGATGGCCCTGGCCTCCTGCAGATTTCGCCAGGTAGCCATGCGTGCGCCAGCGCCGACGGTGTCGACATTGATGCCGACCGCGAGCGCTTTGGCTTCCTGGAGCCGCCGCCAGTCCGCCAGGCGCACCCCAGCACGGGCGGCGTCGACGTCCAAGCGCACCGAGATCGGGTCGCGTTCGAACCGGTCCGCGTCCTTGCGTGCCTGCTGTAGACCCCGCTGAAACGGGGTGCGATCGATGGTGAGGCTGGCCTCCACGGCGCCGGCATCGAATGCCACGACCCCACCGCCTTTCATTCAATTCGGAATCCGGCCGCCAGCAGCGCCTCGTCCGAGGACTGCCCGTCGCCCTGATCCGGGCCGGACAGTTCGGCGTCGAGTTCCTCGACATAGAGCCGCTGTTGCCACCACGGCAGCCGATCCCACTCATCGACCGAAAACCCCAGGTAGCGGCGCACCATGTAGTAAGTGCGCCGCTGATCAGGCCCGCCTGTCAGCGGCTCGTAGCGGGCCTCGCGCCTTCCGGGTTGTTCAGCTCCCCGGACAGCCAGCCCATGAACGCCTGGAACCCGCGATGTCCCAGCGCCTCCAGGTCAGCGCGGGACGGGGAGCCGTCGCACAGTTCCGCCACAGCGTCCAGGTTTTCCTCGCCGATGGCGTTCATGTCGTCCTCGGTCAGCTCGGACAGCAGCTTGGCGATCGCTTCGGTGTCGGACGGGTTGGGCCGTTCCTTCCCGATGACCGAGAGGTTGTCGGCAATCCTCGAGTTGTAGCGGTTGACTGCCTTCGGTGAGGGCTCCGGGACAGTGCCCCGTAGGCCGCCGCCGAGGTGGTAGTCCAGTGCTTTGACCTGCTTGGAAAGGTCGAATCCCATCGTCATGTCCTCTCAGGTCAGAGCGCTTCGGCGTCCATGTTCTTGATCGTCACCTGCGACGGGGCGACCAACGAACGGAGACTGATCGCATAGGTGCGTGGCGAGTTGCTGCGCCGGTAGGTCGTCTTCACATCCGCGACCGACTTCACCCGCGGAATCAGGATGCGCCGCCAGAACCCCTTGTCGTTCTGACCCTCCAAGCCGAGCACCAAGTCATCCATCTCATCGGCGATGACCAGCGTCGACGTGCCCGGAACACCAGTCGCAGCGGCCGTAGTAGTGATCGTGCCGCCCCCGTAGGCCCACTTCATCGTCTGCAACGTGTCCTGGGCGAGATCGACATCCACCGTGAACGTCAGCGATTTGGTGCGCTCGTCCACCGGCGTCATCTGCTCCTCGATGACGATCTGGTCGGTGTCACGGCTGTAGTTGAAGCTGACGCCCTCCATGGTCGCGCCGATCGGCACCCACGGGGTCGTCCACGCCGTGCCCAGATCGACGGTTTCAGCCGGCAGAGATGGGGGCGTAGTGGGGTTGTAGGGGGCCAGGTAGACCGCGGCCAACCCGGTCAGAACCTTGGGGCCGTCGTACTGCGGAATAAGAGCCGGCATCGCGGACCTCTCTCAAGACGAAACCCCCGCGCTGACCAGCTACGGGGGTGGGGAAACGGGAAACAGGAACGGGCTACAGCTCGCGCAGCTGGATACCGGATCGCGCGGCGGCCTCACGGACCTGATCAGCGGTTTTCGCGTCCAACTCCACACCGGCCTCGGTGATCAGGGTGTCGCCGACGCGGAACTCTGCGACGAACGGCGGCGGTGCCAGCCGCACTGTCCCGCTCGTGGTCTTGGTCGTGGCCGGGGCCTGCGTGGCGGGCTCAGCGGCGTCCTGCGCAGCCCGTTCTTCGGCGGTCAGCTTCCGCTCAGCCATTCGAAACCTCCATGATCGTCGTGAGGTAGGTGCACACCATCTCGGTTCGATTTGCCGCGTCTGGGACGGCCGACAGCAGCGCCGGCCGCCCACCAGAGCGGGTCACCGCAGTCAGCTGCACGATCCCAAGCGTGGCCGGGAAATCAGCGCCCAGGATGCGCCGGTCTGCGTCGTAGGCAATCGCCTCGCAGTCGTCCGGATCCATCTGCGCGCCTCGGCACCGCAGTTGAAACCCTGGGCTGTCGGCGAGACCCTCCATGCTCAACCCCGTGCCTGGTAGCGGGGTGACCACGGCGATCCGGTCTGGCATCTCCGGGATCCGCTGCGTCCCGGGGTGCAGCGGCACCGTGATCCCCAGCGTTTGCAGCCAGTCGATGATGTCCTTGGTGGCCCACATCGTCAGTCCTCGTACTGCTCGGGATGCAGGTGCCGGTGTCGTTGACCGTGACGGCGCTGTTCCTTGAGCTCCTGCTCAGTCAGCCGGCGCTGTTTCGGCGGCCGGTCGTAGACCGTGCGCCCGTCGTCCTTGACCATCGGGTGTCCCGATTCGCGCAGGTTGCTGTACTCGATCGGCGCGTGCACCTCGACCTGCCTCGACAGGTCTTCCATCGCCTCCGCCATCGCTGGAGCCGGGCCCCGTTCGTCCAGTACAGCGTCGGCGATGTTCTGCAGGTAGCGGCGATGCTCGGTGTGCAGCGGCTGCTCCAAATACTTCGCCTGCCCGCCGCGGGGATGCCGCCAGGTCAGCTCCTCATGCTGCCGACGTGCATAGATTTGGTCGATGACGAGACGGCCTTGCAGGTCGCCGTCGCCGACACGCTCAGCCAGCTCCCGGATCCGTTCGCTGAAATCACCAGCCATCACGCACCCCCAAACCGAAATCGGACAGCCCAAAAAGGTCTCCGCCGTAGCGGTTCCGGGCGGTCAGCAGCCCACCGGTTTCCGACGTGCCCGGCTCGACCGGCAGGTCGATCTGGCCGCCCGCGATCTGCCCCAACAGCTGCATCGCCTGCTGATAGCGCAACACCACCGGATCCCGATCGGTCTCGTAGTCCAGGCCCTGCCGGTACGTCAGATCCGCGAGGTAGGCGGCGATGTCGCGGGTGATGTCGACGACCAGCTGCGGCACCGCATCCGCGGGGAACGGGACCGTGTAGCGGCCCGCCAGCCGGCCGTCGACCTGCGCCTGCGCAGAGGCGATGTGTCCGGTGATCGCGGCGTCATCTAGCGACGCGGCCGTGTTGGCGAACTGGCTCGGATCCCGGGCCAGCACGGCACGCACCTCGTCCACCTGCGCGTACATGGTCAGCCCTCAGCCTTGCCGGGCTCGGACTCTTCAGTCTTCGCCTGGCGCCGCTGGGCCTTCTCCACCACCGGCTGCAACGCGCCGTACTCGGATGCCAGGCGGTCGCCCAGGTCCTTGTCCAAGTCGACGATCTCGCCGCGCTCGTAGATGCGGCCCTCGTGGGTCACCGCGTTGTGGAGCACCTCGAACTTCGCCATCGGTCACACCCCTCACACGTTGTTGATGACGCAGATGGCCTTGGGCTGGTCGATGCCGATCGCCGACGCACGCTGCACGTCCGCCCGCCACATCTTCCGGGGCTCATCCCGGTACATCGGAGTCGCCCGTAACGGCAGCTCGTCGCTGATGAACCCCATGACGTTGCGCTGGCACACGATCGCTTTGCCTGTTGGAACCCGCGGGGATACCACGACGTCGAGGCCCATGATCTGGTTCGGCAGTTTGCCGGTGTACTTCAGGTTTTCGTCGGCGAGGTTGCCCTGGTAGATGGGGTTGTTGAACTGGTCGCTGTTCAGCAGGTCGAACTTGGTCGTCCTGTTGACCACCAGCGTGTCGGCAGCGAATCCGAACTGGGCGCCCTGGGCGGACACCGCAGTCTCCACGGCCTTGCGGGCGGCGTTGATGTCCCTGCGGATGTCCACCGACGCGCCTGCCCACGCCGCTGTCGCGGTTACCGTGCTGATGCCCGCGTTAGTCAGCAGCGTGTTCAAGAACGCATCATCCCAGCTTTGGATCATGGTGTTCTTGGCTTGCTGAAGCCTTCGGGTGACGGGGTCGAGAACCTGGCGGCGCTGCTCCTCGTCGGAGACGGTGATGGCCACGGCGCGCTCGGAGACGAACACCACGCGCGGGTCGCCAACCGAGGTGCTGATCACGGGAACCTCGGCGAACTCTGCGCGGATCTCGGCGCCGTCGTCGGCGTACAGCGGGGTGGACTCGTTGAATCTCACCGCGCCGCTCTGGTTGATTCCGCCGTTACGTAGGATCGCGTCCGCCAAGAACCCCTGGTCCAGCATGTTGTAGACCATGTCGCGGATGCGCAACGGGTCCTTGATGAAGTCATTGACTGTGACCCGGGGGCCGTCAAAGCTGCTCACAACCTTGGTGGTCATGGGTTGTTACTCCACTTCTCGTGATGGGGCCTTGAGCCGAGTCAGAAGATTCGGGCGCGGCCGACCGCGCCGGCTGCGACACCCAACGGTTCGGTGCAGATTCCGACGATCTGCCGGGCATCCGCCGCGGCAGCGGTGCCACTGATCGCCGTGACCTGCCCGTTGGCGGCAGTGATGAGCTTGTCGCCGAAGTTGGTGGCAGCGTTGTAGGTGACGCGGATATCGCAGTCACGGGCGACGGAGACCTGCGCCGCAGGCCACCCCGTGTTGATCGGGTTCGTCGGCGCCGAACCAGCGGGCTGCGCGTCGTTGAGCGCAACACCGAGCACGTTGGCGGCAGCCGCGCCAGCGGGGCCAATCTTTCCGCCGCTGGTGGGAACAACCAGCTGACCACCGGTAACAGCCACCGACACCTCGAACGTGTCCGGGCCCTGAACCTGACGGGGGAACACACCAGACATGGAATGTCTCCTGACATGGAAAAACCCCCGACCATGCGGGGGTTACAACAATGGGCTTGGGGTTGTTGGTCAGCCGAGGTTGAGCTCGGTCATGGCGCGCTGCACCCAGTTGCGGCGCTCTTCGGCTTCGGCCTGGTCCTTGTCGGTCTCGAACGCCGAACCGACGCTGTGGGAGAGGTCCAGCAGCTTGACGTGCTGGCCGATTGCCTGCAGCACGTCGCGCACCACCTTCCCGGCGTCCACGCTGTTGCCGTTGGACAGCTCGATCACCTGGCGGCCCTCCAACAGCGGCCGAGCCAGATCCGTGACCGCTGGCGGGATGCCGCACTCGGCGGCGAAACGGTCGCGCTCGGCCTGGTAGTTCCGGGTGTCCAGCTCCCGCTGCAGGTTGCTGAGCTGCGTCTCCATCTCAGCGACGCGGGCGTTGGCTAGCTCCACGGCCGGAGACTCGTTGGACGCGGCGATCTCGGCGCCTTCGGCGGGCTGCTTCTCGTCGACGTCGGCCACAGGCTCCTCGACAGGCTCGCCCCGATCCTGCTCAACCTCGGTGCCATCGTCGGCGAGGACTTCCGCGGCCAGCGCGTTCAGCTCGTCCTCGGTGAGCTCCGGCATCGCGTCGGCGGGCTCGCCCTGGCCGGCCTCTCCGGTGTCCTGCGGCTGCTCGTCCTCCAGCAGCGACAGCAGCTTCCGCAACTGCTCGGTCTCGGCTTCGGTGAATGGCGACGCCATTTCAACCCCTTCCTGCTCGCCCTGGGAGGCGAACGTTTCGGCTGTGAGGTCCAGGACGTCGCCCTCGACCTCTGCTGACAGGTTCACGGCCTCCCACGGCTTCAGATCGGAGACCTTCGGATCCCACGTGATCAACGCGTGCTGCATGGCAGCGTCATAGCGCTTCCCGTCGGCCCGCTCGATGTTCTCGAAGATCCGCGCCGAGATACCGATGTTGGGATAGTTGGCCAGCAACTTCGCGGCTTCCTCATCAGCGCGAACGATCAGGTCGAGGCCGTTGTCGGTGATCTCAAGGTCCACCACCTCGCCGGTCGTGGCGAGAGGGTGCATCGTGTGCCCGTTGTCCTTGTCGGCGAACACCAGCGGCACACCCGGATACGCCTTGTCCCGGAACGCCTGCTCCATCGCGGTGAACATCTCCCGCGTGAAGTTGATGACCCGCTCGGCGCCGAACTTGTCCTTGTAGTTGATCGACCCGTAGGGCAGGACCTGCTTGCGGAACAGGCGAGATCCGAGCCTCTTGGCCTCGCCGAGGTCGATCGGCGACAGAATCTGAGTCGTCATGCCGCTGCCTGCACCTTCCTGATCTGGTGGATGATCCGCGCCAACTCCACTGCGTTGCCCGGCCGCGACGACAACGACGTCCGCCGCACCAACCGATCGTTGACCATGTCCTGCAGCGCCTTGACGTGCGCATCCATCGGGCTCATACCCGAGTCGAGACGACGCTGGTACGCGGCGTAATAGAACTTCTTATCCGCCTCGCTCGCGTCGGCAAGCGCCGTCTTGCGGACGTCGTCGAGCTTCGTCTCACCCGCGCGCCGCTCCCGCTCGACCTTGACCAGATCACTGATCGTCCGGCCACCCCGCACATATTCCTTCGACGCGCGCAGATGCCCGTGACTGCGATCCACCTGGTTGAGCTCATCCGCGGTCAAGTTCTTAAACGGCCGGCCACCCACGGTGGTTTGGGCTGTTTCGACCTTGTTCCGCAGCTTCTGTGCCTGCGCTTCAGCAGCCTTGCGGGCCTTTGGTGTCGACGCTTCCACCTGCGCACGACGCCCGGCCAACCAGTTCTGCTGATACTCCCGTGAAGACATTTCCTTGTGCACGTGGCCGTGCTTGTCGAGGTAGATGGCGTGGGCCTCGCCGGGCTGGCGCTGGTCGGGGATGACCCATTTACCGCCGTGCGGCGCGTCGGACCACACCGTGCCAGTCCGGTCACCCGCGAACGTGACCTTTCCACCCGGTTCGCCCGGCTTCGGAGTGAACTCGCCGGTACCGGGCTTCGGCGCCTTGCTGGGCTGCGGGCCACGCTTCGATGGCTTCGGCGGCGCCTTGATCTTGGCGGCCTTGTCCAGGATCGCTTGCCGCTTCTCCCGCAGTGCGGGGTGCGCGTCGTCGGGAAGCGCCGGGAAGTCGAACAGCGTGCTCTTGACCTGGTGGGTTTCACGGTTAGGGCGAGCGGGTTTGGTCACCTTCGCTGCCGCAACAGGCTTCCGCGACGGCGACGCGGGTCGTTTGGCCGTCGGGACGGTGGACTTTTTCATCGCTGCGGCAGGCTTCGGTTCAGGTTTCAGCGGTGCCTCGCTGTGCCCGTAGGAGCCGTGCACCACGGACTTGCCGTGCTTGCCGTGCAGCTCGGCCGCGCGCTTTTGCAGCGGCTTCGGCAGATCCGGGCCCTTGCCCCTGGTGGAGCCGCGCGCCATCTTCGCTTTGATCGCCGCCGCGTACGGCGTCAACGGCACCCAATTGTGTTTCCACTGGTGCAGTGCCGCGAGGTCGATCACCCCAGCCTGGGACGCCGACAACAGCAGGTCGCGGCCACCATCAGGCCCAGATAACAGCACGTCGACCGCGCTGGCGTCGTTGGCGTGGTCGCTGCGCTTGTTCGGGGTCGCCTTCGCCTTGGCTTTCGCTGCTTCCCACTGCGCCCACGCCTTAGCCGCCGCCGCACGTACCTCGGGCGAGACGTCGTCGCCGCCGTTTTTCCACCGCTCGACCGCGCCGAGCGCCAGCCTGATCGCCTGCGACTTCGGCAGGCCACGCTTGCGCATCAGGCTGTGGGCGATGTTCTCCACGTACGGTGGCAGGCTCAGCGACTTGTCATGGAACAGGCCGGGACCGCCAGGCTTGCCGAGCTTGTGGTGGACGGTGGCCAGCATCGGCGTCTTCTCAGGCACGTTGTCCTCCCTTGTCAGCGCGGCAGGTTGGGGAGTTGGCCGCCGCCGACCAGATGTCTTGTGCGATAGGCCCTGACCGGGACACAGCGGCACGCCGGGTGCACAGCCCCTGGAAGCCCTATTCGCGGCGGGCGTTCAACGATGAAGTTTTTGCCATGTGCCGCCCGACAGTCCGGGTCTGTTCGGTCGTCGAGCGTGGCATGCCAGCCGACGACGGTGCCGACCTTCCCGCCTGGAGTGGCGGGCTGCCGTACGCCTTCACGCTCGGCGGTCGAGTCAACGAGAGAGGCAGCCCGCTCCCGCTTCGCAGACGCCTCGACGTGCTGCTGCCAATACCGGCGCTCAGCCTGCAATGCCTTGACCACTGCCTCTTTCGATCGGTTTGTGCCGATCTGGCGGGTGATCCTGCGGGCCGCAGCCAGCAAAAACTGGGCTCTGCGTTGGATGTTGAGCCGCTGCATCTGTCTCCCCGCAGCGCCGGTTGGCGTGGCGGGGGGCTGCCTCTGTTGTAGGACCAAGCGGGCTGCGACCGTGGCCGCGGTGCGGGACACCTTCGGCTCGCCGCGTTGTTTCGGCGGGCGCATGAGCAGCGCCACGATCGCGGCCAGCGGCGGGACTGTTGCAGCGGATGCCAACAGCACGGCCAGGCCGGCGACGATCGCAGCGTCTTCCAGCGCCTGCCCGTCGGGTGGCTGCTGCTCGGTGGTTGGTGCGGTCATCACGCCGCCTTGTGCGTCACCATCGCCGCAGCGCCCTGCACAGCGTTACCCAACCGCGCCACTGGTTCCGGTGTCCCCGGCGGCGCCTGGCGAGGCTGATTCAGCCCCTGGGCCTGCTGCTGCTTGAGCTGCTCATCCCGCTGAGCCGCGAACTTATCCAGCGCATCCACCACGGTCTGCTCGTTCAAACCGAGGTAGGACGCAGTGGACTTGACGAGTTGGTCAACAAACTCACCTGGGACGTTGAGCTGCGGCGCGGCGATGATGGACTGCAGCATCTCCAACGCGCGGTCCGTGTCCTTGTTCGCCAGCGGACCGATGCTCAACGTCGGCATGTCGGCCCTGTTGATCAGCCCGAAGTTGTACGTCACCAGCGGCTTGATCAGCCCGTTGTTGACCGCCTGCGCCATCTCATCGGCCACAGCCTGCCGGGACGACAAGAAAAATTCGGACTGGTCGACGCTGAGCGCGTAGCTGCCCCGACCGCGCGCCGCCGCCGACGCCAGCTCGGTGAACCCAGCAAGGACGCTCGTGGGCATCATCTCGTCGAAGTAGCGGATCGCCGCGATGAACTGGTCCGCGCCCTTCCCGCTGGACTCCAGGATCTCGAAGACCTTCGCGGTCGGGTCACCAGACCGAGACATGCCCATCACACCGCCCGACTTCATCTCCGCAATGACCTCGGCGTTCTTGTCAGCCTCGGTGGGATCGTTGCCGTAGGCGATGACGTTGGGCAGGGCCTGCCTCTCCAAGTACTGGCACCAGAGGAACAGGATCTTCTGCTGGGTTTCCCAACACCAGAAGGCCACGTCCATGTCCGACACCCCGTACAGCGGCTCCCGGTGGGTGCCGTGGGTGTAGACGAACGCCCGGTTCGCGGGGATCCGCACGTAGCCCGGGGTCGTGTTCAGGCCCTCGGCGGTGACCACCATCCCGCCGGGGTGCGCCATGCGCTGCCGGAACCCCGTGGGGCGGCCGGTCTTGTCGTCAAACGCGGCTTCGCAGGACACCGGCGGGCGCCACGCGATCTCATCGAGCACCACCCGGCCGCCGTCGAGCGACCACACCAGCTCGAAGAACTGTTTCTTGTAGGTGCAGCCGGCCGTCATCTGGTCGATCACCGCGTTGAGCTTGTCGCCGAGCACGGTGCGCACGAAGTCGGCGACCTCGCCGCTGCCCTTGATCTCCCACTTCGCGCTGCGCAACGGCAGCGTCAGCACCTGCTCGACACTGCGCGCCTTGCCCGACCGGGCCAACATCTCCTTGAGCTGCCGGTTGTCCCAGTCGTAGGCGAAGACGTCCCCGCCTCGCCAATCCGGGAACAACCTGTCGTACTGGTCGAACGGGTTGGCCAGCGGCGGACCCGCGAGCCGCTTCCGCTCCTGCTCGGTGAGCCGCACACCGTTTGTCGCTGCCATGCTCACCTCCTGGTTGTCGTCACCACGTCACGGCGTTGGCGTAGCGCCGCACCCTTGGTTTCTTGACGCGGCCTTCCTCGTCGGTATCCCACGTCTGTTCTTGCCACATGGCCATCGCTACAGAGTCGGACGCGTCCGTGGATCGACCGAGACGCCGTTTCAAGTCGTCTTTCGACTCGACCACCAGCACCCCACCAGCCCGGATGTCCCACCGAGGCGCGGTGAGTTCGGCGGTGAGCTCGTCGTCTGGGGGCAGCGCGAGCGTCGACCCTTGCGCCGGGTCCAACAACTCTCTGAGATGCCAATATGAGGCGCTCCGAACGTTGTTGAACTTCCACGAGCCCGTTGAATCGCGAACTCGTGTGCCATGCGCGGCGTTGTAGGCGCGCACCGGGATCTGCAGTGATCGCAGTTGGTCGACTACGCCCGCGCCGATACCGATCACGTCCACCACCGCGACCGCTTGCGGCTGGTTGTGCATCGCTGCCTGCACCAGGCTCGTGGTTTGGGTGGTGGCGATCTTGGCGTGCCGCTCCAACTTGGTGATCACATCGCCGTACCGCCACGCCAGCACCGTTTTGTCGTCGCCGAAGCGCGCCACGTCCACCCCGAGCACCAGGCGGCCCGGCTGTGGCGGTCGGCCGGCCTCGTCCCACTCGTTCCAACGCCGGTTTGCGGCCATCACCCACGACAGTGGGATCATCGAGTCGTCGGAGTCTGCGAACTCTCCCAGAACTTTCGCTTTGAACAGCGGGGAGCCTTCGCCCCACCGCTGCTTTTTGTCGTCGATCCACTGCTTCGATACGAGGGTGTCCTTCAGTACCTGTGGCACTTGCTCGCCGGTGACCGCTGGGGCGTCGTAGGCGCTGATCTTGTGTCGGACCCAGCCGGGTTCGGACGTGCACACCTTGTAGAAGTGCGAACCATTGTCATCAGGATTGCCGATAGCGAGGACGTGTGAGTCCGCGCTGGTAGCGAGCGAGTCAGCGGCGACCCACAGGTGCTTGCTAACCCCGCACGCCTCGTCAAGAACCACCAGTAGATGCTTGGCGTGGATACCCGAGAAGTTCGATTCGGTGTAGTCGGAAGGCTTGCGGCCGTAGGCAACAAGCTGGTCGTTGATCTTCCACTCCGCAGCCTGCGTCACCCTGCCCTCAAGCCCGGCTTTCGCGTGCACCTGCGAGATGTAGCGCCACAGAATCGCCCGAACCTGCGCCGCCGTCGGTGCGGTCGTGACAACGAACGTGTCTTCCGGCGGGTTCACCGAAAGAAACCACGCGACCAACCGCGAGGCTAAGTGCGACTTCCCGGTCGAGTGCGCGGACTGGACCGTGACCAGCGGGTTTTCAGCAACCGACCGCATCACCTGAGCTTGCTTGGACCAGACGTGCTCGCCGAGCCGTTCCTGTACCCAGGCGACCGGGTCCGCACGCCACCTATCCTGCTGTCCTCGACGTTCGAGGCGTTCCGCCAGGGCCGACGCGAAGTCCACCACCTGCCGCCTCCTATGCGATGAGGCGCAGGTGGTGCGCCAACCTCCCAAACGCCTGCTGCTGCTGGTCGTCCGACATTCCGAGGTCTTCCAGGGTGGCGAGCAGGGCTTTCTCAACCAGCGACGTTTGCCGTTCGGCGAGCCGCACCTGCCGTTCGGCGAGGCCGGCCTGGATCGCCAGGTGGGAGAACTTCGCGGCCCGGTCGCGTTCCTGCGCTTCGAGCTGCGCCAGGCCGCGCACGTATTCGCCGACCTTGCGGGTGTTGCCTTCCTGGTCCACGACCAGCGTGTCGCCGACGAGCGCGGCTTCCAGGCCCTGCTCGTCGACCAGTCGCTGGACTGCGGCGGCGTAGCGGTCGGCACGTGCTGCGGCTTGGGACAGCAGGCGTAGCAGGGTTTCGCCAGGATCGACGGTCTCGGCGTCGAGTCCCCAGGACTCGAGTTCGGCGCGTACCGCGGCGCGCCGGCGGACTTGGGGGGCGTTGCCGCCGTGTGAGGGGCAGACGGTGGCGCCTTTGACGGCCCATCGGCCGCAGGGTTCGCCGTCTGTTTTCTTGCCGATGCACTTGCGGCTGCTCATGTCCACCTCCCTGTGGTTGGGCCGACGTGGGTTTTGCTGGCCACGACTGGGGTCTGCCAGCTCTCCGACGCAAGGCACAGCCTCGATGCGTACAGCTGCGACGGAGCAAGAACGAGAGAAGCCCCCGCGCCACTAAAGGCTGCTGGGGGCTTCTTCTCTGGGGGTTGATCAGACCTACTGATCGCGATTTAACACAAAGCTACTGTCGAGATCGTCTAAGCGCAAGTAGCGGTGTGATCACAACCGCCAGACGGGCGTAGTCCTCAGCGGCCAGGCGGATGGTCAGCTACTCGGCGACGGTGAGGTGCTCGGCCGGGATGCACGGGGTGAGGTACTCCACCGGGGTCGTCCCCAACTTGGGGCCGAGGTTGACCACGTACGCCGACGGCGGGCCCGGTTCGACCTGGTCCCGGGCCTCGGTCAACATCCACGCTGGGTTTTCCAGGCGGCCGCTACGGCCGGCGTACTCGCCGCCGACGACCCGGACCGGGGTGCGGGGAGCCCACGCGCCGCGCTCGGCACGCAGTGCCCGGTCGGCAGCGCTGGCGGCCCACATCAAGTACACCTCGACCGCCGGGCGCGGGACGCAACGGCCTCCGATCGAGTACCGCGGCGGGTACTCCGCGGCATCCTCGGGCGGGGGCTGGCGCAGCTCGTCGACCGGCCACGACCGCGTCAGCCACGCCCACATCACCGCCACCGGATCCTGCGAGGCGAGGGCGCGCACGCCCAGGTGCTGCCCGGCCCGGTCGAGCTCGGCCTCGACCAGCTCCCGGAACCGGCTTTCGCGGAATAGCGGCACGATCAGCCGATCGACCCCCAGCTGCTCCACCGCCAGATCCTCGCGCAGGGCCAGGGCGTACGCGGCGACCGCGAGCAGACCGGCGATTGCCTGGTGATCCCAGCTCCTGGGCGGCTGCCCGTCTCCTGCAGCCAGTTCCTCGCCCCAGGCCACCGCCTGATTCCACGCGCCGGTGTCGGTTTCCACGCCGCGCAGCCTAACCAGCGTGATCAGTAAGCGCCGGGCTCGCCTGGCTGGACCAGCACCTCGCGGTCGGGATGCTGGTCCAGCCAGCACCGGCGAATCCGCAGCGCCCGCAGCGTGTGCATGAGCGTGCCCGCTTCGCGCAGGTCCCGGTCGCGGGCACACGCATCCAGCGCGGCATGGGCCCGTGACCGTAGTTCAGCCCACTCGCCGCCGGACGGGTCGGCGAGCAGCCGGTCGAACTCCATGACGACCTCCTGCGGGAGGGTGCCCCAGTCTTCCGCCGGCCGGGTCGCCACGGCATGGCACGCGTACATCGTGCTCGGCGGGCGCATGACAGGCGGGCTCGGCGGCCGGATCCCGGCCACCGCCCGCGCAGAGGCGTCATCGGCGAGCAACGCGGCCGCCTGACCAAGATGCTCGCCGATGCGCACCACCGACTGCAGCTTGTCGAGCCGGGCGGCGACTTCCAACGGCAGCGGGTCGCGGCTCGTGATGCGCCGGATCGTCTCGACCAGTGCCAGGGCGCACAACAGGACCAGCTCAGTCGACAGTGGCCGGACCGGCAGCTCGTAGCTCTCGACCGAGATCCGGCGGGCGGATCGAATGTCGTCCTCGAGCTGCAGGTCTTGCTCGCCCTGGATGACCAGCACCAACGCGACATCCGCCGCCGCGGTGAGCGCCGGCGCCTCGTTCACCAGCGCGACGTCATCCCACCACTCGGCGATCTGCTCGTTCTCGTCGTTGAACTCGGTCTGCATGCGGGTCACCGTAGCCCCGCCTGGGCTGCGGCCAGATCGACTTGCTCAAGACGAGCCGCACCTCGACCGGCGAACTGGGCGGATGCGGGGGCGCTTTCGTCAGGCAGCTGCGATCAGACGCCGTTTGGTGGCCAGGATCGCCATCACGTCGCCGACCCGGTACAGCGGCCGGCCACGGTGATCGTGGTCGGCAACGTCGAGCTTCCCCGTGCTGTACCAGGTGCGGATCGTGCTCGATGCGACCTCGACGCCCAGCGACGCCAGCAGATCCGAGAGCTGCACGCTGTTCGCCATGCGGTCCTCGACCTGCGCCAGCATCCAGTCGCGCCGCTCGTACAGGTCCCAGCGGGTTCCGCAGGACCGGCAGCGGACGATCGACTGGCCCTCGACGCCGTACAGGTCCGCCGCGCACACGATGCCTCCGCCGTCGGAGAGCTCGGCGCCGCATGGCGCGAGGTAGATGCGGTCGGGGCGGCGGTCGACGATCTGCACGCACCGAGCCACAGCTTCTGTGATCTCGCTGTAGAGGTCGAACGCGGCCGGGTGCCGCCGGCACCACGAGTCGTGTCGTAGCAGCCAGCCCGCGATGCGCGCGGTGGTGTCGCAGCGCTCGATCGGGCCGATGCCGTAGTCCTCCCAGAGGCACCGCATCCAGGCGGCGAGGACGTCGCGTAAGTGGTCGCCGCGCTGCGAAGCTTCGAGGTTGACGGGGACCGGGGTTTCAGCGGCGCGCGTGACGATGCCGATGCTGAGCCCCGTTTTCGCTTGGCGGGTGACCGTGGTGCGCAGCTCGGGTGCCAGCCAGGCGACCGAGCGCAGCGCGGTTTCGAGCCGGTTCCAGCAGTCGGTGCACAGTGGCTGGGCTGACTGCCGTCCGCATCCAACAACGCAGGGTGGTTTCACTGCGACCTCCGTAGATCGGTTGACCTGCGGCGGACGCTAACAACGAGGCCTGAATCGACCGGCTGTGTCGCGTACGGATGTCCTTGCCCCCTTGATCGGTAGGCGTTGCCGCTGCGTCATAGGGTTGCTACGGATGTACGTCCGTACGTTTGTAGCAACCGTTGCTACAAACGTACGGACGTAGCAACGCGACACAGGAGAGTGCATGGCATATAAAGTCGCCGTCTGCCAGAACAAGGGCGGAGTCGGCAAAACTAACGAGGTGATCAACCTCGCGGTGGGCCTGGTTGTGGAGCATGACCTGCGCGTACGGGTCGTTGACCTCGACCCTCAGTCGGATGCATCGGCAGCGCTGGGTTTCGAGGTTGATGGTCCCGAGGATGACGCGATCACAGTGCTGGAGGTGATCGAGCGTGCGTGGCGGCAACACCGCCTGGTCACGGGCACGGCCGCCGACGCGATCCAGCAGTGCCGGTGGGATGTGCCGTGGCGGGACAAGCTCACGTTCATCCCGTCGCGCTTCGACCTGGAAGACGCGCATGTCGTCATGCCCAACCGCGACGCTTTCCTGCGGCTGCGGGCGGGCATGGAGGGCACCGACGACGACGTGGATGTGCTGATCTACGACTGCCCGCCCAGCCTGGGCATCCTGCCGCAGATGGCGTGGGCCGACAGCGACGACGTGCTGCTCGTGACCCAACCCTCGTTCCGAAGCTACCGGGGCCTGTTCCGTACGCACGCCCAGCTGCTCTACGTGCGGGAGCAGCTGCTCGTGCCGGATCTGGACTACGTCGGGCTGATCATCAACGGTCACCGGTCCGGCACCCAGAACCACAAGTACTGGGAGCGGCGGATTGTCGAGGAGTTCGCGAGCGGGCAGAACGAGGGCAAGCATTGGGGCACTGTGCCGCTTCGGGCCCGGCTTGCCCGCCTGGACGACGAGCTGCTGCCAGTCGCTCTCATGCCGGAGACCGATGCCAAAGAACGTGAGCTGAAAGCCGAGTTGACGGGGTTCTACCGGCCGGCTGTTGATCGTTTGCACAAGTTCGCTACCACCACTGTTACCGAGGAGGTCTGATCGTGGCTGAAGGCGGTTACCCGAGCGGAGCTGGAGCGTTGCCTGGGGCGCGGCGCCGGCGTGGCCCGTTGCCCGGTGCTGGCGGTGGAGCTGAGGATGGTGGCACCCCGCCTATCGGGTCAAGCTCGTTTGATCCGGCTCCTGATCCCGGCGGCCTCAATGTCACTGAACGGCCGCAGGTTCCGGGATCGAAGATGTGGGGGCTGCGGGTCTCGGAGGATCACTACAACACCGGCAACATGATCGTGAACGTGCTGGCTACGAAGTTCCGGCTGGACAAGCGGCAGGTGGGTGAGTTGCTCGTGCAGTACCTCGTGCGGGAGCGGTTCGATCTGTTCGACTACGTGCAGCGCACGGTTGGTGAGCCTGCGGTTGATTTGGACTTCTTCATGCGTAAGGAAGACTGAGGCGGTCACGTCCGTACAGAGAAGGCCCCCACCTGAGGTGGGGGCCTTCTCTCGTCTCTACCACCAACCACAGTGCAAGAGATGCGCTCAGTGTATCCGGTCAGAGTGCGCGGTAGAGGGTGGATCGTCCGATGCCGAGGTGCCGGGCGATGGCACGGCCGTCACCCGGCACACCACGTAGCAGTAATCAGTGCTCGGCTGGATTAGCCATTAGCCCATTGATCGGCCCGTGTGTCGAAGCGGGCCCCGAGTGCGTAGAGCGTGTCGGTGACGGCTCGCGCGACGGCGTCGTTTTTGACGTCAGCCGCTAGCGCCGCAGCGCCGTGTTCACGGCAGATGGTCGCAACGGCACGGAGTTCGGACGCCACCGTCGTCCTGGTTTCAGCTGACGCTGTAGCAGGAGGTGGGGCTTGGTGATGGGTGAGATGCCTCGGCTTCGTCATGGTGCCTAGTTTCGCGCGCCGCAGATGGGGCACACAGGTTGAGCGGGTATGGACCCGCATCCGTTGCAGCCGGGCTGGCGAGGCTTGGTCATAATCGGACCTCCACTGAGGTGGATGGCCGCCGGGCTGGGGAACTTGGTTGTGAGGGACCTCAATCCCTTGGTCCGGCGGCTTTTTGTGTGTCGCCCGGAGAGCCGGTTGCCCTTCGGACGGCCCACCGTGGCCAGTTCACGCTTGACCAGCGGTTGACGAACCCCACTATGCCTAGTCACTTGCCTAGTAGTCAATAGACTAGTTGTCAGGTGACTAGAATGGCGGAATGCAACACCTGCTGGGACAAGCGGAAATCGGCGCACTTCTGGGCGTCAGCCGCCAGCGCGTCTACCAGCTGACCTGCCAGGACGATTTCCCCGCGCCGGAGGTGACGCTGGCAATGGGCTCGGTATGGCGCACCGAAGACGTACGCCGCTGGGCTCGCGCGCACGGCAGAACCCTGCCCGGCGACGAACCATCCCCCTAGAACGGCAGGTCAACGAGCGGCATGTTCCACGGGTCGTCCCGCTCGGTGTCCGCCTGGTCCTCGTCGACGTCGCGCGGCTCAGCTTGGGTCCGGCATGGCTTGCAGGGGACGAGCGAGCTGTCTGCGAGGGTTCGCCAGCCGTCGCCTTGGCAGCCAGACGCGCCACAACCGCCGCGTCCTGCTCCGGGGAGATCACCCTCGGAACCGGCGTTTCGTCGGTCTCCGGGCGAATGAGAGGCGTTTCCGGCCCTACCGGCGGCCGGGAGATCAACTGGCCCCGACGCCTTCTCTCCCTGGTCCTCAGCCTTCGGTGATGCGGGGGACGGGTCGACCCGCGAGCCGTCGAAGCCGCTGTGGTCCTCGGCGAGTGCCGCGCTGGTGTCCTTTTCGGATGATCCAGAAAATTCCTGCGCGGTGGGGTTGACTTCGTGATCGACTTCTGGGATTACGTGCGCGCGCGGGGGTAGTGACTTACCTCGAAAAACCGGCCCTGTAGGTGATCCGTTAGGCAGTTGACCAGGGGTTTCTGTTACCTCGGGGGTTCCGGCGAAGCCGGGTTCCCCGAGGTCGCCAACCGTAGGGCGGCAGTTCTTTGGTCCTTGACTGGTGTTGTCCCCGTGGTCTTGTCCCCCTTCTTTTATCTTGACCTCCCGCAATCCGACCCCCCGGAGAGCCGACCCCCCGGTTTTCGGGAGGTCGGTGCGACCTGGGCTTTGTGGATAACTCGGAGTGTTTTGGTCGGTTTCGGCCGAGTGTTGGTCGAGGGTGCCGTCCGGGGTGATCCGCTCGCCCTCGCCGCGCCACGAGTCGATGACCGCAGCGCGGATCGTTCGGGCGGCGGTGATCACTTGCCCGGACGTGTCGCGGCGGACCTTGCCTTGCTCGTCCTTCACTGGGACCTGGACGATGCCGCCGCGTGGATACCTGGACGCGATCTCGACCAGGTCCTGTTCTGTGTGGGGGTAGTGCGAACGCCAGATAGCGGTCTCCCACTTGCCGGTTTCAGCGACCTGCCAGCGGACATCCACGCGGTAGCGGAACTGAAACAGCTGCTTGCGTGCCTTTGATGCCTCGGCCTTGGTGATGCCCGGTTTCTTCTTCCGCAGGCTGTCCAGCGAGGGCACATAGCCGTCGGAGTAGGACATCAGGATGGTTTGGTAGCCGATCGCGGCCAGCGAGGGAAGATCATCGCGGGCTGCGCGCGAAACCTGGGAGTAGTTGTTCTCGGGGTGAAGGGTGTGGATGGTGGGCACGTGGTGTTCCTCTCCACCACGGCCGGTCGATAGCGCACGGCAGGTGTCCTGTCGTACGCTTTCGGCTAGCGCGTGGGGCTTCTTACTTGGCCGTTGGGAGTACTGCGTTTCAGCTGATGGCCCTCGGTGTTGGCGCACCGGGGGCCGAGCTGTGTTTAGGGAGTCTTTCGCATCTGCGTCGCCCCTTCGGTGTTCTCATCCTTCGGCGTGTCGGTCGCCCCTGCGAGCTGGTCAGTGGCTCAGCTGAGGGTTCCTGAGGCCCCTCGGAGCATCGAGCCACCGAGGGGCCTGCTTTTGTCAGCTGCGTTCGAGGTCGTAATCCCATCCCGCCTCGACGTCGGGAGGGATGCACCACTCGCCGTAGACGACGATCGTGTCGTCAGCGGTAGTCCACACGTGTGCTCCGGCAAGGATCGGCGTGCCGACCGGGATCTGAAGCGCATTGGCTTCGCGCTGGTCGGCGGCGCGTCCTCGTACGGCGTCGCGACCATGCACAACGGTTTGCCCAAGTGCGGTTTCGATCTGGGTGAGCAGTGCGCCGCCCGTAGTGGACCGGGTGGACAGCAAATCGGTGACCATCGCGGCGTAGCGGGTGGGGTACCAGTCGACGTGCAAGGCCATGACCTTGCCGGCCTTCGAGATGGTGTATTCCCTGCGTACGACCTGGTCTTTCGGGTCCTGGTCGTAAATCTCCGCGACGTGGCCTGCCTCGTAGTGGGTGGGTGTGACGATCTGTGCGGAGATCACGTCCTGCATTTCCCGTTCGGCGCCGGTGGTTCCGGTGCGGATAGCGCGCCGTATCCGGTCCTGGGGGGAATCGACGCCGGTCGGGCGGTCGGCGACGAACGAGCCTCGTTGCGTGGTGAGGGTGTATCCGGCGATGCGGAGTTCGGAGAGGACGGATCGAGCGGCGTAGACGCTGATCTCGTGCTCGTCAGCGAGCTGCCGCACGGGAGGAAGTGGATCTCCCGGTTTGAGCTCTCCATCCCTGATTCGCTGTCGGTAGAACTCGGCGACGTCATGTCTGGCTGCCATGTGTCGATACTCCCCGTAAGTGGTCGTCTCAAGCAAGGGCTTGTGCCGACACATACTCTCGTGCCATCCTTGTGCGGCACAAGCTAGCCGCGTGTCGACACGAGGAGGCGGGGCGCGTGAGTGCAGCGATCTTCAACGAGCCGCCGTATTTCAGCAGGGCTGACCTGCTGTGGCTCAAGAACAAGAGAATCGCGCCGTCCGACTCGGGCAACGGCGCAAGTGAACCTGCGCGGGCCGTCGGCCAGCACGGAAGAGCAACGGAGGACGAATGAGCAACGGCGGCGGTGGAGGCAAGAAACGGGGCCCGGTCAAGTGGACCTTGATCATCGTCCTGGCGATCGTTGCGGCGATCACGTTCGGAGCAGCCATGCCCGGTCTTCGTCAAGGCGCGAACGACCTCGGGCTGGGCATCGGCGCTACCGCGCAGGGCGCAGGCGGCCTGTTCAAGGACATCGGAACCAGCATCGGAGGGCAAGCGCAATGAAGGCACTGGTAACGCTCGTGATCGCAGGCATCGTGATCTTCGCGCTGATCAAGACCTACGGTCAGCCCGTCGGCGGCGCGCTGATCAGCGCGGGCGACAAGCTCTCCGGCACCACGCAGTCCGCGCCGCAGATACCGGGAGGTGATCAGCGATGACGCAGACATGGCGGCGCACGGTGACCGCGATCGCGGCACTGCTGCTCCTGTTCGGGACGCTGGCGTTCGCCTTCGGCATGTCCTACGGCCTGCTGTCCTACGGCCGGGAGGCGCGTGGCACGTCGACCGTGGTTCTCGCGCCGGGCAGCGGCCAGCAGCGACCGGCCGCCGAGATCTACTGACCGACCGTCCACAGCAGACGAAACGGCCCGGCACCAATCCAACTGGTGCCGGGCCTTTTGTTTCGCGGAGTCCACAAAACCCCGCAGAAAGGATGCCACACCAGCCATGACCAGCGCAAAAGCGGTCCTGTCCCTGTTCAAAGCACCGGCACCGGCGCCGATGCCCCCAGCGCTAGCCGAAGCCGAAGCCAAAATCCGGCTCGACAACGCGGCCGCTGAACGCGAGTACCAGTCCCGGCTCCGCCACCTGGAACTCCAGAAATGCCAGAACAAACTAGACGACGAGCGGGAAAAGAAGCAGCGCAAGCGCAACCGTAAGCAGAGGCGCAAGGACGCCGTGAAGCGGTTTTGGGCCGAGCTTCCCGCTCGCATGGTCACCGTGCCGGTGATCCTCGCGGCCGTGACCGCCTGGACGGGCCAGTACGGCTACGCCACCGGCAAGGTGGAAAACGGCGGGCTGGGCTGGGACTCAGTCACTGGCGCTGCGCTGGCGACCGCGCTGGAGTGCCTGGGGCTGTCCCTCGGCGCGCTCGCCCGCAAAGCCCGCCAGGCCGGAGACAGCGCCCTAGTAGAGCGAACGCTGATGTGGTCCATCGTGGGCACCGCAGCCGCCATGAACGGCATCCACTCCGGCAAGCCAGTGCTGGCCGTGATGTCAATCGCGGGCGTGGCCGGTTGGGAGGCGTTCGAGCGGCGCCGTTACCGCGACTCGATCGACCTCGATCGACCGGAACGCCGGCCGAGGTTCGGCATCGCCCGATGGCTGCGCTACTTCCTGTGGACGTTCCGGGCGTGGTCGATCTCGGTGCGCGATCGACTCGGACCGAGGCAGGCACAGGTGGCGCTCGATCGAGCTGCGGTCGAGCGAGCGCAGCGGAAGCTGGAGTACCGCTGGCGGCCGTGGAAGCGCCGCTCGATCCGCAGCAAGGTGCAGGAGTCGATCGAGCAGCAGCGCGCCGCCGACGTCGATCGAGCGAACTCGATCCTGGCCAAGGCCGAGGAGGTCACTCTGGCCGCCGGGCTGCTGTTCGGTCCGGCACCGCTGCGTGAGGCAGCCGATCGAGTCGGGCAACCGGCGGACTCGATCGAGTCGATCGAGCGGCGGACTCGATCGACTCGGGCAGCTCGATCGACCGGCACCAGCGGTCGGTCGATCGACTCGATCGAGCAGCAGCCCAAGTGGTGGAAGTGGTCCCGTCGATCGACTCGATCGACCGCCCCAGAGTCGATCGAGCCCGGCAACTCGATCGAGTCCAGCAGGTCGATCGACGCCAGCTCGATCGGGTCGATCGACTCGATTGATCGGGACTCGATCGAGTCGATCGAAGCCGAGTCGATCGAGTCGCGACCTGGGTCGATCGAGCTGAACAACTCGATCGAGTCGGCCTCTCCGATCGACTCGATCGACCACGGTTCGATCGAGTCGATCGAGTCGATCGAGTCGGTTGAGTCGATCGAGCAGCCGCAGCCCAAGCAGCAGGGCCAGTGGTTCGGTCGATCGAGTCGATCGACCACCTCGGTCTCGATCGACTCGATCGACTCGATCGAACCGGAGTCGATCGAACAGCGGCCCGAGTCGATCGAGCCGACTGGAGAGGCCGAGTCGATCGACTCCATTCCGAACGCTGGGGACTCGATCGACCGCGACTCGATCGAGTCGAAGACGTCGCGGCCGAAGTCGATCGATCGACCGGCTGCGGTCCGCAGTGAGCAGGCGGCCCCGACTCGATCGGCGAGCACCGCCCGTGGCAAGTCGATCGAGGACCTGATCGGCGAGACCGAGGCACTGATCAAGCGGAATGCCTGGGACCCGGCGGACCTGAAGGTGGAGCCGCTGCGGCAGGCGCTGAAGTGCAGCCCCGATCGGGCCCGCCAGGTCCGCGACGCCTTCAAGGCCCGAACCATGACCGCAGTTGCAGCATGAAACGGGCAACGGGCGACCCGGTACCAGCGGGTCGCCCGTTTTCCCCTTCGGCATCAGCGATGCATCACTCGATCACTCCCGAGAGGACACCAGCAGCATGACAGACCAGCAGCAGCCGCCCGCCGTTGTCGAGGACCAGGCGGACGCGGAGGCCACCACGATCACCGCAGATCAGGACCGATCCGGCGCCACCGTCGACGACGACCAGGCGGACACTGAGGCCGCCGTTTCGTCACTGAGCCGAGCCAAGATCACCGCAGGTCAGGTCCTCGCCAGCGCGAGCCCGTACGTCATGCGCGCCCGCGTCGAGGCCGGCCATGTCGCGCAGGGCTGGCGCTCCCTGAACGACACCGACCAGGACACAGAGGACAGCAGCCGGACCCGCGAGATCGTCACCGGCTCCTACGTGGTCGGCAACGCGCTCACGTTCTCCGACCTGTTTTACGGCCTGGGCGACCCGATCCCGCAGCTGCCGGGACTGCTGGGCTGGATCACCACCGCCACCATCGCCGCCGACCTGGCCGGGCTGGCCTGGCTGCGCTACCTCGGCACACAGGCCGCCGACGACCAGGCGGACGGGCCGAGGATCAGCACCAACGCAGCCGAGAACACCGAGCTGGTCACGATAGCTCTGCGAGACGCCGAGATCATCGGTGCGACCAAGCACGCCACCCTGGACGGCGGGATCGTCGAGCACGACGACCGATGGACCGCCGAAGTCCTGCTCCCCAAGGGGAAACGGACCCGCACGGTCGCCGACAAGCGCGAGGCCCTGGCCAGCGCGCTGGACGTCGCGCCGCAGCAGATCGCAATCAGTCCGCGCCCAGTGCCGCGCCGGTTCGGGCTGACCGTGTACCGGGAGGTCCCGTTCACCGGCCGCCCGGACCGCCACCCGCTGATCACCGCAGGTCAAGCCGCGAACGTCGGCCGTGACGGACTCGACATCGGCACCGACATCGACGGCCGCCGCGTGATCGTCGACCTCGCGGCGGGCCGTCACGTCCTGGTCGTCGCGAAATCCGGCAACGGCAAAAGCGTCGGGTGGCTGCGCAGCATCGCCGCCACCCTCGGATGCGACCCCAGCACAACCTTCGACATCATCGACGGCAAAGGCGCGGGCGCGCTCGCAGCCTGGGAAAACGTGGCCAGGCACTACGTGTCACGCGGCACAATGTCCACCAAAGAGGACTTCCTGGATTGCGTCGGCGCCGTGTTCTCTGACGCCGTCAGCGAGATATACCGGCGTAGCGCCATCCTCGAAGACGTTCGGGCTGGACGCCAGGACGCCGGCGACATGCCCGCCGATCACGTCATCATCGTTGATGAGTTCCAGGTCATCACTGGATCATCCAATGGGGAGGGACAAGGCATCGACGGCCCGTACTACCCGATCCGCCAAGCCCTGGTCGATGTCGCCCGCCTCGGCCGGGAGGTTGGTGTCCGCCTGGTGCTGGCCAGCCAGCACTTCGACGGCCGCGCCCTCGATGACGACGTGGCCGATCAGTTCGGCGTCCGCATCATCGGCTATGTCGACGCCGAGATGTCCAAGCGCGCCAGTGGGGAGCAGCGGCTGGACACTTCGACCATGCTGATCGACGTCGACCAGGCCGGGACGGCGGCCGTCATTGCCCCCGGCATTCGCGGCCATGTCCTCACCCGATCCCCCTTCGTCAACGATGCCGACGCCACCACCCTCGGCCGTCGCGCGGCCGAGCTGCGGCGCCAAGGCAGCAGCACCAGCACCGCGGCGGGCGACGCTGCCATAACCGAAGCCGACGACGAGGTAGCTGCCGACGCCGACGACGCGGCGGACGCCGAGAGTGCCGATCCTCGCGCGCAGCTGATCGCCGCACTCGGCCGGTGGATCGAGTCCCGCCCGGACGCCGGCGGCACCGTGCGCACCAGCGTTCTGCACGGTGAGCTGGACGGCCCCGTCGCCGAGTGGTCGTCGCGCCGGTTCGGCGACGAGCTCGCCGCACTCGACGTCCCGAAAATCGACGGTCGGTACCCCACGCGGGACATCGGCGCGATCCGTGCAGCGGTCCGCCGAGCACGCCTGCGGGCCGTGTAACTGTCGCGCCGGACTGTCGCGCGAGTGTCGCGGAAAGGTCGCCGAGGATCACCCTCGGCGACCTTTCTATTTCGACTGTCGCACGACGTCTGACCTGCACGGATTCTCGCGGCCGCGACACTCGCAACCCCCTCCCCCAACGTCCCGCAGAACGCGCGAAACGGCCCCCCTCCCGAGGTTGGGAGGGGGGCCGTCGTCTCTGTCTCCAGGCCGCACTAAAGCCGTCCGCCGTAGACCTCGACAGCGGACTGGGTGATCCCGACGCACTCGGCGGCGCTGCTGGCATGTTCGAGCAGCATGCCGAGCGCGCCCAGGGCTTCGCTGGCCTCTGGCGCTTCAGCCCCGGCGAGCACGCCGCCCAATCGCTCAAACATGCCGTGGGCGCGGTCGTACAGCTCGGCGAGCAATCCGCGCAGGTCGTTGCAGTCACCGGATGCCTGGCCCAGGCATCCGCGGATCTCGTCGATCCCCATTGCTTCTCCTCCGATGGTGGTGGTGGCCGGCTGGCCAGTGTCTTGTTGCGTGGCGGTGGTGCGGGTGCGGGACTGGTGCATGACATCGCGGACCTGGTCGCGGTCCAGCCGCCCGTTGACCAGCACCGCGCGCGCCACACTGGTGATCTGTCCCCAGTGGTCGGTGATCACGCTGTCGGCGAGGCTGCGGGCATCCCGCAGCACCTGCCGCATCGGCAGGCGCCCGTCCACGGCGGTTTCCAGGGACAAGATGTCGCCGTTGCCGCCGGCGGCGACTTCCAGTCGGTTGGGGTGGGTGTCCTGGCCCCGCGCCGCCAGCCAGCGCTGATTGGCCTGCATGCCCGCGACGCACATCGCGGCGTAGTCGGCGAGTTTGGACGCCCGGAGGCTCTCAAAGTCGAACTCGACAGCCCCGGCAGCCGGAACGGTGTGACCTGCGGCAACGGAATCGTGCTTCTCGACGGTGAGAGACTCGACGACCATCCCGAGGTGCTCGCCGACGACGGCATGCGCCGCCTCGTGCACCGCGGCGAACTCCCTGCGATCCGGCTCCGGCAGGAACGACAGCGGTTTGGCCAGCGTCAGGTCCGACGTCCCCAGCTGCTGGCACGTCGCATTGATGATCTCGGCACACCTGTTGCACTGGCTGAAATCCCGCTCGATCAGCGGCAGGAACCGCTGTCCCCACCCGTCCTTGACGATGTCGACCTGGCAGTCATTGCAGATCACGTCGACGAGTCGCACCTGCGTGGACATCAGTCCTCGTCCTCCTCGGCGTCGAGGAGGCGCCGGCGGTGCCGAGAGATGCGGTAGTTGACGCTCCCGTGGGTCACGCCCAGGGCCGCGGCCATCTCCCGGCGGCTGAGGCGGCCGTCGAGGTCGGCGAGCAGCTGGTCAAGCAGCTGTTCGGTCGCGGCTTCGGCGTGGCCGAGCTGCCGCACTGCCTCGGCCGTGTTCTCGTCGTGGCGGGCCCGCAAGTAGGCGGCCAGTTGGTTGGCCACGATCGCGAACTCCAGCCCGTCGCGTTCTGGGTCGTACTCCAGACGCTTCATCGTCAGCAGTTCCCTCCACATAGGCCCGTCGGTTTGTCCGGGACTGTTCAGTCGTTGCTGGTCATTGCCTCGTAGCAGCAGCAGCAGACCTTGTCGCCGTTGAGGCTGCGGGTCGGGTAGCTAGAGCCGCATGCGGCACAGGTGTTGTCCGGCTGGTTTACGGGAAGCTGGATGCGGGACATGGTGGTGCTCCTTTTCGTTGTCCTGTTGGATAATTTTTTATCCGCTGACAACACCGACTATGCCCGCAGTGTGGATAAATTTCTATCCAACGTTCGGGTGAACAGACGCTTCATCGCCGATGCGCTCGGCGATCTCCACCCAGCAACACGAGACGGGCCCCGCACCGAAGTTGGTGCGGGGCCCGCTTTCACGGCCAGCGCCGGCGTCCGGTCACGAGATCACCAACCCGCCAGGTGCCTGATCTCGCGCGCCGTCAGCGGCAAATCACCCTGACGGCAGTGGATCATTACGGCACACTCGCCTAGTGCCGATGATCAACGTGGGCAAGTTGCCCGACTTCCTGTTCCCCGCTATCCCGCACCGCGCTGGGCGGATCGCCGCGACCCTGGTCGCCGCGGCCGCCGTGGCCACCGTATGGGCTCCGGCCGCGATCACCGACTGGCCGCTGGCCAGCGTGCCGGGCGCCACCGTCAGCACCGCGCTCGGCCTCGGCGTGCTGGCCGTCGCGCGCGTGCTGCTGCTGCGGGCATGGCGGCATGCCGCGCAGCACCCAGACGACGACGCCTCTGTCGTCCTCGGCACGGGGGTCGCCGCCCTCGTGGGCCTACCTGGAGCCGCAGCTCTGCTGGGCGGCGGGCCACTGAACCCCTACTCCCAGCTGTCACAACTGACCTGGGTCATGGTGATCTTGTGGGGAGCGCACGAGGGCGTCTACTGCTACCGCGAGTACCACCGGGCGGAGGCGTCCTCGGATGAAAGCGCAACCTCTTCGGATCAAAAGTCGTGAGAGTTGACGCAATCGCTGTTAACGCCCGCTTCACGTTCACGGCCAGCGGTTCAAGCCCCGCTCTGGTCCTGATCAAGCACGCTCTTGTGGTCGGCAACAACGTTGATCACAGAGGCCCAGGTCTCCGTCAGAGCGCACACATCGGCCTCCAACATCTCCTGTGTGATGTCGCTGAGCGCCGCGGTGTCCGACCAGGCCGAGACGAAACGCTCATGCACGTCCGCCGCGGCGTCCATCGCCGCGACCAGATCGACCAGAAACGGATCTGTCGACCCGGAACGCAACTGGACAGCGTCACGCAGGTGCTCGGCGAGCTCCGCGGCGCGGCGAACCGCCAAAGGCAGCAACGCCAGGCTGTCATCCGGCGAGGCTGTGGCTAACAGCGCGCATAGCGGATCTCCTGACGTGCCGATGTGGTCAGCTGAGGTGGTCACCGCGCGACCGTAACGGGGTGCCGGGAAGGATCGTGTCCTCGGGTGCCCGGCGGGCGATCTCGCCTGTCTGGGACGGATCGATCACCATGCCGCGTGATCGTGGTGATGGCCGCTGAAGCGGCGCAGTTGCTGGCGGCCGGCCGTCCATGGCACGGCGTAGGTCGACGAGAGCGCGGTACAAGGCTTCGGGTTCGCGGGGCATGGTTCAGATCCTTGCCGTTCTGTGAGGGGGATGCTTGCAGACGCTTGCATTTGACTGCCGCAATTTCTTCAGTTGACACTAAAACCATTGCGTTCGCTGACAAATGACAGTGGCCCCAGGTGACCGGTCACCTGGGGCCACAAAGGACAGAAGTAGGAGAGGAGTAGCTACGGCACTGCTATGCCTGCTGCTTGCTGAACGACGCGATCTCCCGCAGCCTCCGCTTCTGCTGATCGATCTCGGACTTCAGATCATCGACAGGACTGTCGCCCCATGACCGATCCGACCAGTAGTAGGTGCCCACCTGCCAATCAGCAGAATCAAAGCCCATCTCCTGCGCCAGCCGTCGCCAGCCTGGCCCGTCGTGCACAGAGCCTGGCTGCCTCGCTTCAGTCCGGGCGATTTCGCAACCCACACTGTTGTCCCAGTCGGTCATGGCCTGAAGCGCCGCATCCTGCGCGTCCAGCAGCCGCATCACTGCGGAATCCCACGCGGTTGCCGACCTCAAGCCCGCATACGCCTCGCGCATCTCCTTCACCGCGGCAACAACCCTCGGCCACTCCTTGGCCCCACGCTGGAACAGCGGCTCCATATCGATGCGGTAGCGCGCCATGGCCCACAGGTCCCCGGCCGCCTGGAGCTCGTCGCGGCGCTGCTTCCACTCCTCATACACCGGTCCCTCGAAGACGCCGGGGTGGTGCGGCGCGACCGGCTCCGGCTCGCGGCCGGTGAACGGCTTGAACACGAATTTGTTCCGGTAGGTGCCTCGCTCAACACTGACGAAGTGCGGGTGGTGCGGGAAGTACTGGGCGGTGTCGGTGGCCTGCACGGCTTTCTCCTCTGGGTCGGCGGTTTTCAGGATGTTGGCGATGGTCTGCTTGGCCAGCCCGGACGCTTCGACGATCTCGCTCCAGGTGGCGCCCCTGCGGCGTGCCTCGCGGACCAGGGGATCGCGCCGGGAGACCCACCGGGCGTAGTTCCGGAGTTCGGAGAGGATCTCCTCTTTCATAGTCTAAATATAGACTGGTCTGGATCTAGACCGCAGCGGCCGACTGAGTGAACCAGAAAGCCCCGGAGAGTCAACCCTCCAGGGCTTTCGTGGTGGTTCAAGGGGTTTCAGGTCGTCGTCGGCTGGATGTCGCCAAGCTCTCGCATCAACGCATCGCACAATTCGAGTCCGACGCGGCGAACGCCGGCGGGAAGGTCACCCCGACCAGCGGCGAGCGCGAGTTCGTCAAGAAATCCGACCAGCACATACCGTTCCGCGGGCACGATCGGCGCGCGGCCAACCTGGCTTTCCGCCTGCTGCCGGCGGGATGCGCGGCGCAGCGTCTCGGCAACCTGCGTGATCCGGTCCCGGTCTCTGCGCCACTGCGCGCGCTGCTGCTCGGTGGTCACGCGGTCAACTCCTCGCTGTCTGTCTGCAGCCAGCCGCCGCGGGCCAGCAGCGCGCGCACCTGGTCGTCAGGAAGGTTGGCCATGCGCTGCACCCACTCCTCGGCTTCCGCATCCTCCTCGGTCTGCGGTCGTTCGCCGGTGAGTAGGGCGATGAAGTTGTCAACTGTGCAGGTCACCCACTGCTGGCCGGGGTCGGCTACTCCGTGCCGTTTGTGGACGATCACAGCGGCCACCGCGTCGTCGTTGCCGCGCTCGTTCTCCGCTTCAGCGGCCCACCCTGCGAGGTTGGTGCGGGCGCTGTCTTTGCACTCGACGACAATCCGGCCGCCGCGGAGCGCGGGGGAGAGCCGGACACCGCCGATGTCGCCACGGTCCTTTGCGCCGTTCTTCGGGCGCTTGTCGATTCGGTCGTCGATGTGCTCGGCGAGGTAGTCGGCAATGGCGCGCTCGAACCGGGCGCCGGCGGCCTTGGCCGAACGGCGGGTGCGCTTGCGAGGTGCGGTCACGATTGCTGGTCCTTCCGCTTCCGGTACATCTCGTCCTGCTGATACCTGGCTGCTGCCACCAGAGCAGCGGCCAGGCGCAGCGCCTCGTCGATGTCGAGCGCGCCGACGTCTCCGGTCCGCTGACCGTCGTAGTCGCGCAGGAACAGGCCGTCTCGCAAATCCGGGTCACTGGGTGCGATCACCGTCCAGCTGCCGCCAACCTGCCAGCGCGGCCCGTCGATCCCGGTGGGGTCGCCATCCGGACGGCTCCTGCCCATGTAGCTCGGGATCGGCAGCCCTTCCTCGTCAACCGGACGTAGCTGCCGTTGGATCGCTGCCACGGCGTTGGTCAGCTTGAACACCTGGTCGGCCAGGTCATCAATGCTGGTCATGCCGCACCTGCCTCGATTTCGCCCCACTGCGACAAAGGGATGATTCCCTTCAGGATCTGCGGGTTGCGGAGGATCTCGGCCGCCGTCTTGTAGACGTCGGCTTCGGCTTCGAGCGTCTCGGAGACCTGCTTGTGCACTCGGCGGGCGTAAGTACCACGGGCGTAATCGCGGCGGGCCTTTTCGGCGAGGGTCAGCAACCGGATCGCCTCGGTGATGTCCTTGGGTGGCGGGGTCGCAGCACCGGACAATGCCGCGGCGATCCGGCCAGCGACGTACTGGGTAGCGTCGAAACCACCCTCGTCCAATGCGAGTACAACGAGCACTACAACTTCGGCACCTTCCTCCGCGTACTCGCCACCGACCACGTAGGTGCCAGGCTCGATTCGCTCGTCTCCTTCGCCGCAGGGCTGTTCGTAGGTGACGACCTGGTAGACGTCGGTGATCTGCGGGGCCTTGTCTTGCCTGTTCGTGGTGGTCATCGGGTCCTCTTTCCGCGGCCGACGTTCGAGCGCCGCGTCCCGGTCGGCCTCGGCCTTCTGGGCGCGATCGCGCATGTCGAGCAGTGCCCCGAACCGCCAATCTGCGAGCTGCTTCAGGAATTCGGCGCGGGCGGCGAGCTGAGTGATCTCGTGGCCGGTGATTCGGACGGCGGCTTCCGCGAGGCTGTACGGGTCGCCCTGGCCGCAGGCCTGCAGGGTGGCGAACTCATCCCGCAGCTGCCGCAGCAGACCGGGGGACACGTTGGTGTCAGGCATGGCGGATCTCCTCGTGTGGTTGGTGGTTGGAGTAGCGGTCAGACGAGGGAGTCGCGGACAGCGCGCACGAGCCATTCGGCGGCGGGCGGGGTAACCGCGTTGCCCAGCAACTTCACGCGCTCCCGCTTGGTTCCGAGCAGCGCGTAATCGCCACCGAACGCCATCGCGCGCTTGATCTCGTCCGGCGTGAGCATCCGGAACGTGCAGTCCTCGATCGCTGGAATCTTCGGGGCGGGTTCGGGCTGCGGGGGGATGACCTCGCGCACGAGCATGTGGTGATTGCCGGACGCGGTGACAGTGGCCAGCGGTTCGGACACGTTCCGTGCGTTGGAGCCTCCCCCGCGCAGCTCGGCGACGAACGCGACCCCATGTCGGAGGTAGTCCGGGATTACCAGCGCTGTCTCGTTACGAGTGGTTTGGGTGCGCAGCGGCATCCACGACGGTGCCGCCGACTTGCCGTCCCGTCCTTCAACCGGGACCAGCAGCCCCTCGGTTTCCCGAGTGGTGCGGGCCCTCATTGGCAGGTCGATTGGCGTGGTCGACAGGTTCCAGGTGCCGCCGGCCGGAACGAGCTGCGGCATGGTCGCGAATTTCTCCAGGCCGATCTTGATGCGGCGCATCGTGGCGTCCTTGAGCGGCACCACCCGGTCACCGATGCGCTCGCCGGTCAGGCTCCAATCGATCGCCGATGCCGCGGGGCTGACGTAGGGCTCGACGACCTCGTGGCAGCGCGGAGTTGGGCAGCGGTAGACGTACTGGGCCCGGTAGCGGCCCCAGCGCTTGCCGTTCTTCCACGACTGCACCGCGTTCACGTCACGGTCACACTTCTGGCACCAGGCCAGCGGGTGCGGCTCGACGTCCGGCGCGGGGTTTCCCTTGCGCCAAAACACGATGTACAGGCGGTCACGGGACTGCGGTGCGCGCGGGGCTTTCGTCGCCGGGGCGTGCATCGAGTTCAGAAACACGGTGCGGTGCTCGTAGCCGAGTGCCTGCATCGCCGTGAGCCACGCCGACCAGAGTTCCCACCGTGCGGCGTCAACGACGTTCTCCACGATGATCGCCTGGTAGCGGTGGTGTTCAGCGAACCGCACCACGTCCCACATCGTTGCCCTGCTGCGCTCGGCGGCCGGGTCCGGCTTGTCCCACAGGGTCGGCTGCGCCCGCTTGACGCCCTTCGCCACGCTGTGGTTCGTGCACTCCGGCGAGGCCCAAAGCACGCTCGTGCGCGGGTAACGGCGCGGGTCAACCTGGCTGATGTCGGCGCAGTCGTGGTCGACGGTGGGGTAGTTCGTCTGGTGGGTGTCGATCGCGAGCTGCCAATGGTTGGCGGCCATACGGACCTCGACGCCGTCGACCGCGGATGCTCCCTGCGACGAGCCGCCGGCCCCGCAGAACAGATCGGTGATGGTGATCACGCGATGTTCCCCTTCTTTTCGCGGGATTCGTGCTGCTGCGGGTACTGGTCCCAGGTGCGGCCGTCGAGCAGGCGGCCAGCGGCGTGCTTGGCGTAGCGGCGCATCACGGCGGCGTCGCGTGTACCGTCTTGCACCCGCCAGCCGGGCCAGGGGCGACCAAGCCGGACACCGTGGTCGTTGACGACCTGGACGCGGTCGTCGTTGGTGACGTAGTCGAAAACGGAGTTCCCGTGCTCGGGGTCGGGCGGCGCCCAGTTCCCCCACTGTTTGAAGAAAAACGGCACGTTGGCCTGCAGGCACTGGTCGCGCAGGTTGCGGGCCCAGTCGGGGTGCATCGGCCTCGACTTCGGGCCACTCTCGCCGCCGCAGATGATCCAGTTCAGGCGACGCTGTTCACGTATCGCGCGCTGCGAGAACGACGTGTAGGAGAACGAGCCGTCGTCGTGAACCAGCCGACCGACGTTGTTCCAGGCGTGCACCCATCGGCCGGTAACCTGCGGCGGGTTGTGGCCGAATCCGTCGCCGCTGGTGACGGTGGTACCGAACGGGTGCGAACCCTGCACGTGCATGTCCCGCATCCACTGTTGCGGGGTTCGTGCCGATTTTGGCCCCCAGAAGCTTTCGATCTGGTCGCGAACCGTCTGTGGCACCCAGTCGGGCCAAGTCCAGTCACTCCACGACTTCGGCGCGGTTGTCGGATCCATCGGGGAGATGGGTGGTAGCCACTTCGTGAGGTCGACGGGCCCCAGCAGCGGTTCGCAACTCAAGAACCGGACGGCGGCGGGGGTTTCGAGTAGGGCGGGGATGCGGCGGTCAGCGCGCTTCTGGTCCTCGACGCTGACGCCGAGCCACACGTTCGGCAGCGGCCAGGCCGGGATCGGGTGCCCGTCCTGCCGCAGCCAGCCCATGACGTCCTTGCGGAAGTACGGGTTGGACAGCAGAGAACGCATCCGGCCGTGCCGCTTGGTCAGCACCTGGTAGGTGTGCTGCGGGGTGGCTGCCATGGTGGCCCAGACCTGGGCGATGTAGCTCCCCGGAACGTCCTGGTGGAACAGGTCGCTCATTGAGTTCACAAAGATGCGGCGCGGCTTGCGCCACTTCAGCGGCTCGATGAGCTTGTCGGGGCGCAGCTGAACGTCGAACCCGTTCTCGAAGTAGTGCCCGGGGGTGCCCCGGAACCGCTCGGCGAGGGTCAGCGCGTAGCAGTTGTCACAGCCTGGGGAGACCTTCGTGCACCCGGTAACCGGGTTCCAGGTCTCGTCGGTCCACTCAATTCCGGTGCTCATGCCGCAACCTCCTGCATCGGGAGTTCGAGCTGGGGCTGGTTGTCGTCGTGCTGGCGGGGTGCGGGCACCTCGACCTCTGCCTGCACCACCGCCGGCTTCCGCGTGCTGTTGCGGCTCTTGGCGGCGTGGCGTTCCTGCTCGGTCATGCCGCCCCACACGCCGTAGGGCTCGCCGCGGTCGAGGGCCCACTTCAGGCACTGCGCGGCAACCGGGCACTGCGCGCAGACCTGCTTGGCTTCCTGCGCCTGCAGCCACGGCTGCGAGCCCTTCCGGGACGCGTCGCCGACTGGGAAAAACAGGTCGGGGTCTTCGGTTCGGCACGCACCCAACTGCCGGAAGTCGGGGATTTCGAAGTTCTTCGGTACGGTCACGGGTAGCTCCCTCGGGAGTAGTGGGCGGGCCGGTCGCTGTGGAGGTGTTTCCGGCCCGCCTGCGGGTTTTCAGTCGTTGGTTGCGGCGGTCACGCGTACCAGCGGGGAAAGTCGGCTTCGTCGACGGCGAGAACGTCGCGAGCGAGCGCGGCGGGGTTGGGGTGGCCGTCGCGGATGGCGACCAGGGCGGCGCGCATGAGGTCGTCGATCATGCTGTGCCCGGCCTCGGGGTCGTCGTTGCCGAGCTGTTCGAGGCGTGCCCGGATGTCATCGACGGTGATCCCGTATCTGGTGATCGTGGTCGACAGGGTTTCGAGTTCGTGGCCGGGGTTGATGACCTGGTCGCGGGTGCCGCGGTTCATCACGCCGCCACCTCGAACTCGTCGAGTCCGGAGGCGTGGAAGGCGCGCAGCTGGTCGACGGTGGCCTGGACGAAGACGGCCTCTCCGATGGTGTCGATGCGCGGTGCGTCGATGTAGTCGGCGAATCCAGGAACACCGCGGTGAACCGTGATGCGCTGGCCGTTGATGTCGCCGGACACCTCGACCTGGTCGTAGACGAGTGCGGCCCACCCGCCCTTGTAGCGCTTCACCAGCACCTCGGGGTTGGTGAGGGTGTCGGTCCAGGTGATCACGGCGCTGGAGGCGGGTCGCAGGTCTTCGACGGTGAGGTGGACGCGGATCACGCCGTCCTCGTCGACGTTGATGGAGTGCCAGGCGGGCAGTTCCGGGTGGTTGGCGTAGTGGCTGGTGAGTGCGGCGAGGGTTTCGGTGAGCTTCGGCTTGTGCTTGGTCATCTGGGTCTCCTGTGGTTGGTGGAGGCGATGCCTACAACTTACGTACACAAACGTACACGAGTCAATGGGTTTGCCGACCTGATTTCTCGCCTCAACCGCACATCACCCGGATGGCGACTCATACACACGACCCGGTTCCCGGCCCCCCAGATCCACGCACACCGCCGAAACCCCTTGCCTGCGACCGCAGGCACTCCCGAAACGACACAGGCCAAATAAGGCCGAAAATCAAGCCGATTCCCGCAGTGCCGCCGCAGCCTGCATCCGCACCGGATGCGCCGGCGACTTCCGCAACTCCCGCTGCGTTCCCGGCACCGTGCACGGCTGCCGAACCGCAGCCCCGCAGTACGAACACGGCACCTCACGCCACGCCTGCCGCGACCGCGACACCTCCCGCGCAACCTCGTCCGGATCGAGCCCATCCCGCCGCGCACGCTTCCGCGCCTGCTCGACCGCGAACTGGTCGGCGAAACGCCGGATCGGCTTGTGCTTCGCCGCCTCGATCGCCGCACGCCCGTCGAGGCCTTCCTGGATCGCCACCAGTTCCATGCGCCGGCGATTCTCCGCGCGAGCCTCGTCGCAGATGGACTCCCAGAACTGGACGATGTCGCCGGTGCTGATCCGGTCGTGCGTCTTGGCGTAACGGGCCGACCGGTAGTAGTCCCGCACCGCGTCCTGCGCGACCGCCAGCGGCACGTCGTCAAGCAACCGCGCCCAGGCGGTGGCGATCTCCCGGGTCGGCGCAGCAGGGACGCGGGGATCGATGTTGGAGACCTCCGCGAACATTTCCAAGACTTCAGCGGGTGTCATGCCGGCTCTCCATCGATGACGATGCCGATCGGGCCACGACGGGCACCGAGCGCGTGTTGGGCTGCCACTTCTTCGCGGCGCATTTCTTCGGCGAGCGCCCGGTATGCGTCGGCCTTGCTCGGCCCTGCGGGTGCTGCGGCCGGCGCGGTCTTGGCGGCTTCGGTGCGCAGCGCGGTGGTGTACAGGTACGGCAGGAATCCGGGGGCTGCGTCAGGTTTCTGGTGCCACAGCTCCAGAGCTGCGGTGATGATCTCGGGTTGGCCGCGGTCGGCGAGCATGATGTCAACTTGTTTGGCCAGATCGCGGATCGTTCGGGTGGGGTAGGTGCGGCCGTGACTGGTGTTCCATGCCTCGACGATCTGGTGGGCTTTCGGAACGTGCGCGGTGTTCGAGAGTTCTTTCAGGTCGACGTCTCGCGCGCGTACGCGCGTGGTGGTGGTTGTAGTTCCGTTAGGAACTACAGGAGGGGAGGGGAGGGGGCACCCGTTACTCACGCTGTGAGTCACACCGTGACAGTCCTCGCTGACCTGCGTTTTCTCTGAAAACTGGCTTTCAGTACGGTCGTTCGACTGGTGCTCGTTTACCCCCCAAACCGCACCCCCACTTTGGGGGGCGGTTTTCGGGGTTTCGCGTTCAGTGTTGGCTCGTTGACGACTGCGCTGCTGCCGCTTGACGTCGGCCTCCCGGCGCGCCCGAACTTGCTCGCGGGTCTTCTGGTAGTCGGTCCAGTCGTGGAACTGGTAGCCGGTCTCCCCGTCACGCTCGGCGCGTTCCCACAGCCCGGCATCGACGAGCTTCTGCGCCTGCCGAGGGGTGCCGTACCGGGCGGCAATATCGGCAGGCACAAACCCGTCGGTGAGGTTGCCAGCAGCCCACGCACCGCACCGCACCCACAGCCCTATTGCCGCGGTTCCGGCCTTACGCACCTTGCGGTTGTCCGCGAGCTGGTCGTCAACGAAGAACCACATGGTCAGTCCTTGGGGTTGGTCACGGGCATCGGCCGGTCTGGGGTGCAGGTGAGGTCATGCAGCGGCATCGGCTGACCTCCTGTGCTCGTTGGGTTCCAGACCGAGCCGGTCGAGGATCCGGCCGGTGGTGTACGTGGTCATGCGGCAGTGCGTGGCGATCTCGGTGTCGGTCCAGCCGCGTTGGTGCAGCTGCCAAACGAGGTCTTCGCGGTCGCGTCGGAGAAGCGCTTCGGCGGGCATCTCGCCGCGGCAACACGCGCTCCACAGCGACACCGAGGAACATGGCTGCACGATCTGTTCAGGTGCGTCTTTCAGCGCTCGGTGTGTTGGGTGCGCGTTCATAATCGGTCCTCGATTTCGTCAAGGATCTGGTCGAGACGTGCGGTTTCGGCGAGTCGGCGGGCGATGGTGCCGTTGGTGTGCAGCGCCCGGGCGATGGCGCTGGTGCCCTGCCCGCGGTTGACGTAGTGCCGGGCGACGGCAATGCGCTCCTCGCCGTTGGGTTTCGGGATCGGTGGCGTCCAACAGCCGGCGGCTCGGGCGAGGATGCGGGTCACCACTTCCTCGTCCACGGGCGGCCGGAGGTCGAATAACTCGATGTCAAGATCGTCGAGGTCTGGGAGGACGGGAAGGCCCGCCGCGGGGGCGGGCCTGTCCAACATCGCGGTCATTGGTCTGCGCTCCTGCTCACTTCTGCTGGTGCGCGGTCAAGTCCGGGTCATCGGGCCGGAGGCCCTGATCGCCGGTATCCGGCGTGGTGGTTTCGTCGGGCTCGATCTCGCCGTCGATGACGTCGGGGTGCTGGCCATGGAGAGCGGCGTCCGGATTCACGCTTGTGTCCACGCGCACGGTGTTGTCGGCCTCGATCGCGGTCGCGAACTCCGTGCTGCGCGGCATCCACTTGGCCAGCTGCCGCACGCACGTCTTGTGCGCCATACCCTCGAAGTGGTCCTTCCACGGGCCAGTCTTGGACTTCGCGTTCTGGTCGCGGTACGTCTCCATCTCGTCGTACGACATGACGACGAAGGCGTGCCCGCCCGTGACGAACTTGGCGAACGCGTAGTAGGCGACCGGTTTTCCCTTCGGGCCGGTCATCGCGGGCTTGTGGATCAGGGAGTCCGCCAGGCCGTAGTCGACGTCGAACGTGTCGTTCTCGTAGACGGTGCGGGCCTGCAGTGACTTGATCTGCCCGGACCGGTGCGCCAGTTCGACAAGTCCCTGATAGCCGATGACGAGCTGCGCCTGGCGGCCGAACGGGATCAGCCACGCGTGGCCGAGTACCCCAGGCCGCAGGCCGAGCTGGGCGCAGGTCATCAGCCCCCCGAGCACGCTGGCGGCGTCGCACCGGGCGAGGGCGGGAGTGGTGCGCAGGCAGGTCATTGCGTCACGGATGAGCTGCGCTGCCTCGGCGCCCTTGGGCATGGCCATCTGGAACTGCGGCTGCATCGCGCGGATCTGGTCAGCGAGCGTGCCGCCGCCGTTCTGCTGGGCGGGCTGGTTTCCGCTGTTGGTGGCGGGGTTGGCTTCCTTGACTCGGCGGGTGAGGTCGTTACCCATCGGCCGTTCTCCTTGCTGTGGTTGGTGGATTGGTCAGTCGCCGGTGGTGAATCGCAGCTGCCGGGTGCGGTACGCGGCCCAGATGTCGGGGTGCTCGGCCTTGAGCGCGTCCACGTCCAGCTCTGCGCGGATGACTTCGCGCGTGTAGGCCGTGACAAGCTCGGGGTGTTCGGCGGCGAGGCGCTTGGTGTTGAGCTTGTTGATGTGTTTCCAGGTGGCGATGGTTCGGCCGCTGGGGGTGTCGAGGCGCTCGTTGTTGCCGATCAGGCCGCGTACGCGGTTCTTGATTTCGTCGTGGTCGGCGGTGGCGTCCTTGAGCGCTTGGGCGGTCTTGGCCTTGGCTCGCACCATGTCGTCAGCGAGCCCGTCGTCGACGGTGACCGCGGTGTCGGTGGCGGTGGGGAAGTGGGCGGCCAGGAACGCCTCGACGCTGGCGGATCCGTCGAGCGCGGGCGCTTCACCGGTTTCGACGTGCTCGCGCCAGAACCGGCCGCTGATCTCGACGAGCTGGGAGATCAGCTCCTCGTCGCGCTCGACCAGGCGGTACTCGTTGCGCTGCCCGCCGATGCAAACCGCCACGTGCCACCGGCTGAATCCGGTGACGGCCATGCACCACTGGGCCTGAAGTTCGGCGTGGTCGGGGACCTGCTCGTCGTCCCACTCGTGCGCCAACCACGCCGAGGTGGTCTTGCCCTCGTATCCGGCGCCGTCCGAGCAGAACCCGTCCGGGTTTGCGAGCATCCACGGCCATCGGGTCGATCGCCACGTTCCGGCTGGGGTGATGGTGAGCTGGTGGATGCGGGCGAACCGGTCACGCACGATGGGTTCGAGCAGGGTTCCCATCTCGGCGGATTCGGAGGGCGTCTCCAGGACGATAGGGAGCTGCCCGGTTTTGTCGAGCCACAGTTCGTAGCGGGACCGGTAGCGGTTGAGCCCGACGAGGGTGGACGCGTCGCTGCTGCCGATGCCGGTGCGGCGGGTGGCGAGCCAGTCGCGGTGATGGGCGATCATGTCGTGCCAGTCGTCGGCGGCTGGGGGCAGGATCTGCTGGGCGTGTTCGGGGCGGGGCTCGGCGGTCTGGTTGACCTGGTTGAGGGTGGCGGTCATCGCGTGGACTCCGCTGGTTGATGGGTTGCTGGGTTCGATGGGTTGGTGTTGTTGATCAAGAAGCCGCGCCCGTAGGTGTCGGCGCAGCTAGCGCATTCGCCGCCGCGCATCCATCCGGGGTAGCCGAGCCCGTTGTGGTTGGGGCTCATGACGATTTCGCGGTAGCGGTCGCCGGTTTTGATGGCGGGTCGGTCGCAGGTGATGCAGCGGCGGGGTTTCCGGGAGGTGCGGACGGTGGCGCGGATCATTGCGTCGCCTCTTGTTCCTGCTCGTAGAGGCGGAACGGCTGGTGGGTGGGGGAGATCCACAGATCGCCGTTGCGGACTGCCATGCCGATTTCGCGGACTGCGGCGACGGTGAGATCGCGTTGTTCGCCATCGCGTAGCTGCACTGTGTGGCGTCGGGTTTTGGTGTCGGTGCAGGTGGAGCGGAGTGCCTGGCGTACGGCGATTTCCGCGATGAACGCACCGTCGAGTTGGTCGACTGCGGGCACCGAAACGAACACGGTCACGGCAACGTTCTGGATGGGCAGATCAGAGGCGTCGGTCATAAGTACCTCGGTTTCGTGGTTGGTGGTTTCCGCTTCTGCGGGGCACGCGGACCTGAGTGGCGATGTTCACTACGCAGGCCCGGTTTCCGCTGATCAGGCAGCGGCGGGGAGGGTTTCGGCGGGGGCGACGATCGTGTACTCGACGGTCACGGCGTCGGACTCAGAGCGGGCCTCGTCGACGACGGCGAACATGCACGCTGGGCAGACGTCGTAGAGGCGGCCTTCGGTGGAGTCCTCGACGTCCCAGGAGATGCGGACGCGGGCGTCACCGATGCCGGTTTCGTCGGCGCACCATTCGCAATCGCCGAACTGGGTGCCTGCGGGTTCGAGGGGCATGCTGGCGCGGACGCAGTTGCGGGGGAGTGCGCGCAGTAGTCGGGCGACGTCGTCGGGGCTCTCGGTGAGCGGCCGGGGGGCGAGTTGGTCGCGGGGAACGCCGAGCGCGGCGGCGATGGTGGCGAGCACTCGGGTGTTGGGGCTTCGGGTGCCGTTCTCCAGCAGGCACAGGTATTGCTTGGACAGCCCGGTGGCTTTCGCGAGGCTGACTTGCGTGTGGTGGCCTGCGGCGATACGGGCGGCGCGTAGCTCGAACCAGGGTCTCCGGCGGGATACTGGGGCTGGTTCTGTGGTGTGAACAACCATGCCTACAGCTTACGTACACAGTCGTACACTTCGCAAGCCTTATACGCCCACCCTTCTGCGCAAACGTCAAATCTCATGCCCACACGATGCGTACTCAGGTGTGTACACCCGCATTTGTGGCCACGAGCCGGGTTAGGTCAGACTTGCCCGCATGGCGACCACCGAATCCCCTGAAATCGAGCCCTGGCCGCTCGGTGATCTACTTAAGAAAGCCCGTGAACGGCGAAAACTCGGCATCGCGGGCGCAGCCAAGCGCGCCGGCATGTCTCAGGGGAAGTGGCACCAAATCGAGCGCGGAGTACGTGCAGTCGCCGGAGGCTACAAACCGTTCCGCCCAAAGCCCGACGACATCGTTACCGCGGCGCGGGCGGTGAACGCTGATCCGCGCGAGGCGCTGCGGGCCGCCGGCTACGACCCGAAAATCGACGCGCCGGACCTGGAGGCGACTCCGACGATCACCGTGTCCGAGCTGGCAGCAAAGCTGAAACGGATGACGCCGGGCCAGCGTTCCGCAGTGCTCGGCATGATCAACTCGATACTGGATCCCGATCTCGGCGCCGAACAAGACCACGGGATCCTGTACGACGTCGAGATCGACGACCCGACGGATTAGTTGTCCTGCGGCGCATGTGGCTTCAAATGGTGAAACACGGACTTGATCCGGTGCCGGCCATCAGCGCCGCGGGATTCGATGGTGGACACCACCAGGTGCTCGATGCGGATCGTTTCCACTCCGGAGAGGTACCCGTTACCGCGGACCAGGTTGTCGAGGTGACCAGCGATCCCATCAGGGGGTGGGTGTTCCATGCTGCTCATCGCGGATGTCCTCCTCGTGTGCTTGCCACCCTTGTCCTTGTCAGGTGTGGGGGTGGCGGGCGGTTTGGACCGGGGTTCCTCATCCTTACGTGGATGCGCCGGTTGGCGCATCCATCCACGATCGGGTGGTGTTCTCCTCGCGGAGAGTGTTCGCGGGGGTTGGGTGGGGGGACGGTGTGGTCTACCTGCCCTGTAAGGCGGTGGGGTCCTTTGTGGAGGGCTATGGGGGCCATTGCTCGAAGGGGTAAAATTCACCCCTTTGGCCGCACATGCGTTCGAATGCGAGTACCCTTCGCGATCACTTGCCGTGACCACTCAAATACTCGCCCTAGGGCAAACGCGTTACCAAAACCACCCACAAATACCAAACGGGGCCGTCCTTGGGTTTACTCCCCAAGGACGGCCCCGACTTTCGTCTTAACCCCAACGCCAGACTATGACGTCTCCACCCGCGCCTTCAAATCCCACAGCTCCCGCAACACCATCTCCACCGCCACCGGGCCATCAACACCCACGAAAAACCCGGACTCAATCTGCTCCCGCAGCCGCGCATAGACCAGCGCGATCGTGTTCGGATCAGCGACCTGGCCGGCCATCGCCCGGATCTTGCGCCACCCGGCGACGCAGTCCGACGCGCACCGGTGATCGCCCTCGCAGCGGTGGACGCGGTAGTGGCCGCGGCCCTCGTCCCACTGACCGACGTGAGCAGCGTGGTGCAGCATCGCGTCATCCCACTCGACAGTCAGCCACGACGGATGCGGCAGGTTGTGGTGGTCGTAGCTGCGGCGCAAGGCCTTTCGGTCGAACTCGCCATTCCACGCGATGATCCTCCGACCATCGAGCGCGGACAGGTCGACCTCGCCGAGCATCGGCTTACCGGCAACGTCGGCGTCGGTGAGTCCGTGCTGCTCGGTAGCGCCCGGTTCGATCGGCACACCAGGGTCGATCAGCTGCTGCAGCACCACGGTTCCGTCGGCGGCGACAGCGGCGATCTCGATGACCATGCCGTCGAGTCCGGTGGTTTCGGTGTCCAGGAACAGCGCGTTGGGATCTGCGAGTACTTCGCGTGCCCAGTCGGCCGCGGCCTGCCTGTCGGCGCGTCGCTGGTCGCTGTTGGGCGCGTCCTGGATCGGCCGCGCCGTGCGTTCGTCGAACACCGCATACGGGGGTTTGCTGCCGTCGGACCAGCAGATCAGCGCCGCCGGCTGGTTCGGGTCGACGGGTACGAGTCCGCGGGCGCGGAGCTTGCTGCGGGACTTCAGGAATGGGGGCGCGTCCTGGGGGGATGCGTAGATCGGTGGTTCGTCGGCCATCTCGTTGACCTCTTCCTGCAGGGGGTGTGGTTGGTGGAGAGAGCCCGACCCGACACCTAACGGTAGGTGCCGGGTCGGACAGTTCACGCTTCGTCGACGTCGGTGACCAGGACCTTGAAGTCGGGTTTGCAGGCAACGTGGGTGCCGCCGAACTCGATGCGCACCCGCCCGTCGGGGAGCGGACGCACCTTGTGGATCGTGAACGGGTACGGCGTTTTGCCTGGCCGGTTGACGTAGAGGTGCCGTTCCGGGTCGACCTGGTCAGCTCGAACGCGATGCACGTACATCGCTGTCGCCCCCGGCCATCCGGGCGCGCTCGTCGGCGAGCTGGCGCGCGTCGCGCAGCAGCTTCTCGGCCTGCGCGGGATCGATCGCGTCCCACTCCATCGGCTTGCGTCCGTCGATCGCCGCCGGCGCCTCGTCGATCACGATGATCTGCTTCATCGGTCCTGCTCCTTCTCCTGCTCGATCTCGCGGACTTGGCGGTCGATGTCGTCGAGTACGGCCTTGGCTTCCTTGGCCGCTTCGGTGTCGCCGCGCTGCTGGGCGCCGACCAGCGCGGCCTGCGCCGGGACTTGGCGGCGTGCCAACGCCAGCAGCCGTTCGGTTCGCTCCTGCTCACGGTTGGTCATCGGGATCTCTCGCAAACTGTGGGCGCGGTAGTCCGTTGCGGCTTCGATCCGGTCCAGGGCTGCGGATTTGCAGTGTCCGTCCCAGCGCACGAACTCGTCGTCGCGTTCTCGCCAGCTCACGTGGTCGAACAGATCCAGGTCGGCTCGGTCGATGTGGTGGGTGACCTGCCACTCCTGCTCGTCCTCGGGGTACCAGGTGAGCACCAGCCGCGGCTCGTCCTCATCGCTGTTGGACAACGCGCTGGGGTGGTGAGCCGCCAGGTACGCCAGCAGCGTCGCGCGTTCCCGGTACAGGTCGCGCTCGGTGGTGGTCGTGTAGCGCGATTTCACCTGCCGCAGCACTTCGTCGCGGTTGGCCGGTTCGAGGTTGGCCAGTAGGCGGCTGATGGCGGTCACCGCGTCGGTAACGGTCCGGTGGTCGGTCATCGCAGCGTCTCCCCGACGTAGAGTGGGAAGCCGATGAACAGCACGGCCGCGCAGAGGATCACGAAGATGGTCCAGAAAGCCCGCACGGTTACCACGCCCTTTCGCCCATGACCCGGTGCCATTCGTCAGTGGTCGCGTTGAAAACGTCGCCGCTGCCAGGGTCCGCGACCATTGCAGCGAGCGCGGCGCCGGCGGCTTGCGCGAGCGTCGCGTGCACCTGGGCGCGTGCCAGAAACTCCGCGGCGTTGCTGATCGGGGTGCCGTCCGGGGTGTGCCCGTTCTTCACCTGGGTGAGGATCATCTCGGCCTGCTGGTAATGCTCGGGTCCGGTCATGTCGGTGTTCTCCTTGCTGTGGTTGGTGGTGAGCCCGGTTGGGCAGACAACGCGCGTCCCCCCGGCCGCGCGCTCTCGTGACTACCGGGATCAGAACAATGCCTGCTCGGTCTTCTCGGTCTCCGGCTCGACGAGCTCGTGCACAGTGATTCCGTTGCGGCGCAGGATCCGCGCCACCCATGCCTCTTCGTCGTCCACGACCGAGCGCGCCATGTCGTCCAGCCCGGCGGCGATCCCGTGGATCTGCTTGTCGTCGGCCCGGACACCGTGCGATCGCAGCGTTTCGGCAACGAACTGGCTCAGCGGGCACGTCGACCGCATCAGCCACTCGTCGAAGTCGATGGAGATCGAACAGATGTCGCCGTAGTCGACGCCGGTACGCAGCTTGGTCATCTGATGCTCCTGTGGTTGGTGGTTGGCGGTGTCAGCTGGCGAGCTGGTCGCGCAGCACCTGCATCTCGGCGTCGCTGATAACGGTGCCCTCGTCGGGCTGCGGCAGTTCGAGCCCGGCGACGATCAGCGAGTCGATCGCGGCGACGACGTCGGCCCTGTCGTGGCCTTCAGCGGTCAGGGTCGTGACGGCCTGCTCGGCGGTGACGGGACGGACGCCGATCACGTAGTCGACGTTGCGCCGGTACAGCGCCCAGATCGCCTTGGTCTGCTCGGACTCCGGCAGATCCATTCGCCAGAAGTCCTCCGCCGATGCCTGGTCGGCGGCGCGGCTCTCTTTCAGCGCCTCGTGAATCCCTTCCAGGAAGGCGTTGCGGCGTCGCAGCTCGGTTCCGAGGGTGGGATTCGACGAACTGCCGTAGGTGTAGGTCTCGCCGTGCTCGCGGATCAAGGCATACAGCTCTTCGTCGGTGAGCTGGGTCGGGTCGGTGGCGCTGGGCTCGGTCATCGGGTCCTCCTTGGGGGTGTGGTTGGTGATGCTGCCCGGCTGGGCGGACAGCATCACCGGACCGCCGCTGTGGGCCGGGGGCTGTCGTGGCTGCTGGCGTCGGTGGGGGAGTTCTTGACTCCGGTGATCTCCCCGTTCTCGGCGACCTGGCAGCGGGTTCCGTGCAGCTCGATGATCTGTCCGGGCTGCAGGTGGCCATTGCGCACCGCGATCACGGCGCGGTGGTAGTCGAAGTACTTCGGGATCTGATCGACTGGCGGAAACAGACCGAGCCAGTCGAGCAGCATGTCGTCGACCTCGATCTGCCCGGCGTTCTTCTTCTCGGCGTAGACGCGGCGGCCCTTGTGCACCCTGACGTCGATCGCGCCGTTGTCGGTCCACTTGGTGGTGACCACGCGGGGCCCGGTTCCGTCGTCGTGCTGGTAGGTGGTGCGGGTGGCCTCGCGACCGAGGTAGCTGACCGTTCGGGGCTTGCTGATGCTGATCGCCATCTCTGTTGCTCCTGTGGTTGGTGGTTCGGTTTCACCGTAGCACGATTGTCAACATAATCCCGGTTATGTTGACTCATGGGGTAGAGTGATCTCAGAACGGAGGAACCAATGACCGAAACTTGCTCCACGCTGACGCAGGTTCAGTACGTGTTCATCGAGTCGAACCCATACGACTCCGCACTTGGCGATCCCGAGTACGCCTCACTTCCCGAACAGTGGCAGGCCACCCTGCACGAACTGCTATCCCAGCCGGACAGTGTTCGGTGCTGGCGTTGTGACGCGCCTGCGGGCTATGTCCTGCGGGAACAGCCCAGCGGCGTCGAGCGGATCGAGTGGGTTCCTATCGGTCTCGCCTGCGAAGGCGACGGGCCGATCGCGGTGCTGTGCGAGGACTGCACTCCGTACGTCCCCGAACAACCGGAATGCACGACCATCGCATGAGCAACAGCGAGATCGAGATCATCATGCCGGAGCCCGGCGCACCTCAGCGCCGGTCGCCCGGCACCGTCGAGCACTACCGCGAGCCCGAACACCGCTGGACGCTCGACCAGCTGCAAGCCTCCTGGCTCGCCGGACACAACACCAGCAAGGCCACGTTCGACGAATACACACGGGATTTCGAGCAATACCGCCGCTGGTGCGAGTCCGTCGACCTGGACCCGCTGACGGTCGGGCTGCCCGAAGTGCAGATGTACGGCGAATACCTCGCGCGGCTCACCAGCGCGCACGGGAAACCGCTGGCCGCGCGCACCCGCACCCGCAAAATCAACGCGGTCAGCTCGTTCTACCGGCACGCCGCCCAATCCGGAGCGGTGGCCTACAACCCCGCGCGTGACGCCCAGCGCCCGAAGTACGACCGAAAGCACTCCCCCACCCAGTCGATCAACGAGGCAGACGCCCGCCGGATGCTGGCCTCAGTACGGAAACTGCCGCAGCGGGTCATGCATCCGCAGGCGTTCCTACTGGTCATCAGCTCGATGATCGACCTAGGCGCCCGTGTGTCGGAGGTCTGCAACCTCGACGTCGACGACATCGGAACCCGCCGTGGCATGCGGGTCCTGACGATGCGCGCCAAGGGCAACAAGATCCGGGTGCGACCGGTCACCGCGCAGTTCGCGCCGATTCTCGATGACTGGCTTGGCCTGCGCCCGAAGGTCGAGGGCGAGCCCGCGATGATCGTGGACAACCGCGGGAAGCGCGTCACCCGCAACCAGATCTACGAGCTGATCAAACGGCTGGCCAAGCACGCTGGGATCGTCGAGGCCGATCGGGTCACCCCGCACTCATGCCGGCACGCGTTCAACGAGATCGCCAAGGCCCGCGGCGCGTCGCTGGAGTCGCGGCGCATCGCGCTCGGCCACGAGTCAGAGGCGACGACCGCGCTCTATGACCACCAGGGAGCCGACCTGGCCACTGATCCGGCACACCTGGTGTCCGCGGCGACGTTCACCAACCACTACGACGAAGACGACGAGGAGCAGTGACGATGGCCCGGTTCAAGCGGCTCACCTGGGACGATCTGAACAACCTCACCCGGGATGAACTCCTGCCGCGGCTGGAGACAGAGCAGGCGTATTGGGCGCGCAAGGTAGCGCGTGGACTGGACGCTGCCGATCGTGAAGCACGCAAGCAGTTCAGCGACATGGTGCTGGCGGTGCTCAACCCTTCCGCGGTCGCCGACAGCATGGCGGAAACCACTGCGTGGCTCAAGGGCGAACGCCCCACGGATTCCTCGTTCTGGCGCGAGAAGCCAGGCGCCGAGTAGCTGTCGGCGGCCCCCGATACAACCGCACCACCAACCACGAAGGAGCAGTGATGATGGAATCCCCCAACGACACCGTGGAACGCCTGGCGCAGCGAGCGTTTGATGAGGCATCCCTGGAGTTGCGCGCCTGGAACTCGCTGGAGTCGCTCATGCGCAAGATCCCTGACGGGATGCGGCAGCGGTTGCTGAGGCAAGCCTGCGAGCGCTACGGCGTGACCGACTGATCACCCGCGTTTCCCCTGGTGGCTCGCCCATCCCATCGCTTCGGGCGAGCCCCGCCAGGCCGTTACAGGCCATCTGAGGGCCCAAAATTTTCGGGTCAACTCCACCAACCAACCGGAACTTGCTGGAGGAAAGACATGACCAACGAACTGACCCCACCACCGTGTTGGGAAGACGAGCGTCAGATGTGGTGGAACCTCACGGAGTTCGACGAGCTTGTGATCGCACAGGACACCACCGACCCGTTCACGTGGTTCGTGTACGCGCCCACTGTGGTCAAGCCTCATGCGCACCTGCACCGCGTCACCATTTCCCAGCTCCAGGAAGTGATGAAGCTTGTCACGGTGCGCACTATGAAACCGGAAGAACGAGCCGGGTTCGTTGACCATGAGTGGCACGAGCTTCTTGACATTCAGGTGCGCTGCGGTGTGGTCACCGAAAAAGAAGCGCTCTCCGCGAAGAACGAAAGATTCTTGGCGGGGCGCCTGCAGGGCGGCAGCTACGGGGACGAGGACTGATCGAGATGAGCGACAAGAGTATGCAAGACCTGGATGCTGCCTACAGCAGGAATCGGGAACGGTGGGCAGAGCTAAGTAAATGGCTGGACGAACGCCAGCACCTGGCAGGAGACGACGTTGCACCGGAGGTGCGGCGCGAGATGGCGTCGGTGTACGAGGAACTCGCCACCATCGCCCGGGCGAATCGTGACCTGATCAAGCAACTGCAACATCTGAACGTCAATTCGCCGTTGCTGTGGTCGGTGTGCAGTGACTCTATCGATCAATTCCGGCAGCTCGCCGACCAGATGGCAGAGTCCGCGAACCGTCAGCGGTCGCGCGCTGAGGAAAGCGAGAGGTCTGATGAACGCTAACGACCTAGACGCTGCGGGCCCGGTGCACGAGCCGATCACCACCCGGTCCGCTGTGCGGGTCAGGCCGCCGTATGACGTGCCGGACCACTCGCTGGACCAGGATCTGCATGCCGACCCCCCAGAATCCCATGAATCGTGGGTGGAACGGGTCCACGCCGACCGCATGGCCGCGCTCCAGGAACCGTTGGGGTTCGAGCCAACAGAGATGGAGCGCGCCACGCTGCAGTGGTTGGCGAGTTATGGAGAAACAGGCACTGTTGCTGCGGTCGCGAGTTTGGAGGATCGCAACCGGCGATTCGGTGAGCAGGAAGGGCGGGCGGCGCAGCTGCGCGAGTCCGTCGGCCAGCTGGCTGATCTGCTGGACGTCACCGACCCGGCCGAGTTGGAAAAGGCGTTGCGGAAGGAGATCAGCAGGATGCGGCGGGCGGCGACCAGACTGGAGAAGGAGACCACCCGATGAGCGATGTCGAGAAGGAACTGCAGCAGCGTTGGGACCATGTGCGCGGCGCCCACTTCGACGTGGACCTGCCAACCCGGACAGAGCTGACCGCGGACATGGTCGCGGCCGGCGCGCGGCTGGTGATCTGGACCGGGTTCGGTTCTACCTCGATGCTGCAACGACGGCTCCGGATCTCGTTCACGCTGGCCAGACAGGTGATGGACGAATTGGTGCGGTACGAAGTCGTCGGCGCGCAGGACGATAGTTCCCGCTCCAACCCGGTGCTGTACCAGCAGGATGCCGCGCACGAGGTGTTCACGTGGATGACCGGGCTGTGGAGGCCCGCCGAGTAGTTCGGGCATAGCAGATGGGCCCGGCTCCTCGGGGGAAGTAGGAGCCGGGCCCATCTTTCATGTTGGTGCCTGCTGGTTCGGGGGTTGGCGACCACGGCCACCAGCGGCACCGAGTTCATTGGTGCTTCGTCTTGTCCTCCTGACGTTCGCCCTGCGGTTCGACGTGCCGGATGCTCGGGCGGGTCGCATCTGGCTGCTTGTGGTGGGGCCCGCGCAGCTGGGAAGCCGGGGGCCGGTGGTTACGGATCCACACGCTGCGCTCGAAGCAACGGGGACAAGTGGCATCCCGGCTGTCGGGGCGCGGCTCGCAGTGGGTGACCTCCATGCCGCACAGCGCCTCGACCGGGCCGAGCGCGCCAAGCGGGCCCACGTAGGCGTGCCGCTGGTAGTACCCCTGAATCCAGCCCAACGGGGTGTCCTTGTTGTAGCGGCAGCGCTGCAGCAGCTCCGCGATATCGCCGGTCGGCTGCGGGATCTGCGGTTCGGCGGCCATCAGGCGGACACCGCCGCGATGCGCGCGTTGAGCTGGTCGAAGCGGGCGGCCCACGTGGTGTGGCAGAGCGGGCAGGGGATGCCACGTGCGCCGCGGGCGGTGGTGACCTCGACCTTGTCGCCGGTGAGCTCGAGTGTTGCGGCGCAGCAGGTTTCGAGGGTGGTGGTGACGCGCTGGCCGGGTTCGAGGAGCACTAGGTGTGTGGGGCCGTCGTCGATGCGGACGAAGCACTCGACGATCAGCCCGAAGTTCGGCACGAGCTGCCATTCGATCGGCTTGGCCGGGTTGATGTAGCCCTCGTCAGCGAACATCCGGGCGGCGGCGTACGCGGCGGCCGGGTTCGGTGCGCTGGTGACGAAGGGGGCGCCGGTCGACGAAGTGGCGGAGATCTTGAACAGGTCGTTCATTGGTGTTCTCCGGGTCTCTGCACTGTGGTTGGTGGTTGGTGACCGGCGCGGGGCGGGCACTTTGGTTGGTGGTTTCGTGGTGCTGGTCAACCGTCCCGCGCCGGTGGTCTACGGTGAGCTGGTCACCATTGAAGATGACCTTAATAGTAGTAAACCCTACCGGGTAGGGTTTACGCATGCGATACGCCGATCGTGTCCCGCCCGTACCCTTCTCCCATCACCAACCAGCGAGGGAGACAAGGCCGTGAGCGGCAAAAGCCCAACCGTCTTGCAACGATCCATTGCGTTCAAAATGATCAAGCTGCGGAAGCAGGCCGGCATGAGCCAGGACGCCGCAGCCAAGGCCACCGGCTACAGCGAGGGCGCGATCTCCCACCTGGAGAACCGTCGCCGACAACCGCAGCGCAAACTCATCCTCGCTCTGCTACGTGCCTACGACGCCGAGCACGAAACCGCCTGGTTCGATGAGCAGCTGAAACTGCTGAAGCGAAAAGACTGGTGGGACAACCTGCCGGATGCGAGGCAGCCCACCGGATTCGAGGTGTTCCTTGGCCTTGAGGACGGGGCGCGGCAAGTGACGTCGTGGGAACCACTGATCATCCCCGGACTACTGCAATCCGAGGGCTACGTGCACATGTTGATGGATCCCATCAACGACCACGTGACCAACGTGACGCTGGAATCCCGGCGACAGGTCCGCCTGCAGCGCAAGGAGATCCTGACGCGCTCAGAATGCCCAGTGCAGCTGTGGGCGATCACCACAGAGTTCGCGCTGACCTCCTACGACGCCCCGGATGCGGTGAAGCGCGACCAGCTTGACCATCTCCTGGAGATGGCGAACCTGCCGACCGTCAGCCTGCAGGTAGTGCCGAACGGTGGTGATGTGATGCGCGCATCGCGTGGCCCGTTCACCATCATGGACTTTGACCAGCCGGACGATCCGGGAGTCGTCTACATCGAGACTCTGGTCCGGGCCATATGGTTCGAAGAGCTTGCCGACATCACCCAGCATCGGCACCTGATGAACCACCTGACGGCGAGTGCGTTGAGCCCGAAGGACTCAGCGAGACTGATCGAGAAGACCCGAAAGGAGGTGTAACGAGATGAGCATGGAGTTCCAAGCCAACTCCTGGCGCAAGTCGTCCCGTTCGGGCGGCAATGGCGCAGGTCAGTGTGTGGAGGTGGCGATCACGAACGCTGCGGTGGGCGTTCGTGACACCAAAGCCCGCGAGCTGGGCCACTTCACGGTGGACCGCCAGCAGTGGGCGGCATTCACCAGCCGCGTGAAGGCCGGCCAGTTCGACATCTGACCTGGCCCTAAACGAACGAGACGCCCCTGGAACGGTGGTCCAGGGGCGTCTCTGTGTTCTGGCGCGGCCGTCGCCGGTTCCATCGTGCCACGCGGGCTGACGCGTTCGGGCGTTTCGCTACGGCCGTTCACAGTGTTGATGTTGTAGGGTTTACTCGATCAGGTGACCCACCCGGTCACAAGACAAAAAGAAACCGCCGCCCCAAGCTTTGGCAGGCGAGGGCGACGGTTTCAACGACCCAAATCGTTCGGTGCCGATGGTACGGGTACACCCCACACCAGCGCTAGCCAGGTGTGGAACGTGTCGCAAACCCGAACCTGGCACCGGGCGGGGAAGGACCATCGTTGTCCCGCGACGAATTCATCGGCGGACTCCGCCGTGGCCGGATGGCTGGCGACCACTTCACGCTTGTCACCAACGCACTCGCCCGTGATCCCCGACTGAGCCTGAAGGCCAAGGGCCTGTTCCTGAACCTGGCCAGCCACAAGGAAGGCTTCGACATCACCGTCGACCTAATCGAGCGCCAGAACAAGGACGGCAAGACCGCCATCGACGGCGCGATCAAGGAGCTGCAGAAGTTCGGCTACGTCTACCGCGGCGAGCGAATCCGCTACCCCGCCGGGACCGTCGACAAGAACGGCAAGAACATCGGCGGCCTGTATGGGCCTTACACCTGGTGGGTGACCGATGACCCCGACGAGGTCGCCCAGATCCTGAAGCAGGTGGCCAAGGAGCGCGGCGACGACGCCGCCTGAACTGCCCCGAGCATGCCGAAAGCGGGCCCCCAACCGGTTAGGTTGGGGGCCCGCTGGCATCTCGTCGTTCCTACTGGTCGCAACCACATCGGATTTTCCGCACTGGTTCTGACCTGCGACGATGCGACAGGCTTCGGCGATGATCACGGAATGATCACACCAGTGCGGGTTTTCGGACATGGTGCGACCTGCATAAACGCCTGTTCGGGCAGGTCGCAACCAGTGCGGGAAAACCAACGTAGGTTTTTCCGCTCTCTTTAGAAGACCACCGGGAGAAGAACACTGGTTTATAGGAAGAACACCACCGGGGGGCTACGCCGCCCCCCGCGCCCCCCGCGCACGTAGGAAACCCCTCCTACGTCGGGGTTCCCTACGTAACAGACTTATGCGCAGCCAACTCTGGACGTGGTCGGGCGCTGGCCTGCTCTGGTGAGGGTGAGTTTCGTAAGTAGACGCGCGCGAGGCGGAGCCCTTCGACCCTGGCACCCGAGCGGCACAGCAAGCGCAGGCTGGAAGCGTGGAACCCTCCGACCAAGACCGAGAGATCGCCCGGATCGTCACCGTCGTTGCCGACCTCGTGGCGTCGGTACGTAGCGAGATCACCCAGCGTCGAGCAGCCGGGGAAGACACCACGTGGTTGGAGCAGGTGCTCGCCGAGCTGGAGCCAGTCGCCCAACAGACCCACGACCTGGAAATCACCCATGCGATCCGCAACGTGGTCACCCGCCACGGCGGTGGCCCATACCCGCCCAAGGACCTGGCGGCCATCGCCGGGATCGACGACATCGACGCGGTGCGGCGGGTCCTGGAGGAAATGGTGGCCGGCGGACTCGCCTGGCATGACGAACCGCGGGACGACTGACCGCGAATGTCAGGCTTGTCAGGCCACCACGCCACGCTGCCGATGTATCGAGCATGACTGACCACGAGGACAAGACGAGCGGCCACGAACGGCCCTACGAAGGGGCCCCCGACCTGCGTTCGTGGCTGGCCGCAGTGCTTCCAGAAGAAGACCCCGCCGACGACGGCCACATGGCGCCCCAAACCGAGTGATCGACGGCGCAGAACGCCTTGAGAGCCCTCGAACCTGCCACGAGGCACAAGATTGCCAACAAGACGATCAGGAGCCTGTACGGGCAAATGGGCCAGCAAACACGACGTACGGGGGCTCTTGATCCCCCGCGATGGCAGGCCACCACGCGATCAGCTGATCCCGCCCCATCAACAGCGCGACCATCATGGGCGATAGCAATCAGCACCGATGAGCCTGCAGAACACCGGAGGGGTTCCGATGACCAACACCGCCCAACGCCTCACAGCACGGCGCGTCACACTCACCGACGATGCTGGCCAGCCGATCCTGCAGGTCGTCACCACCAGTGGCGACGTCATCGACATCGAGGTCAGCTCACAGCAGCTGATGATGATCGCGACCCGGCCGCTGCACGGCATCACCTGCCCGAACTGCAAAGGAAGCGGTGAATCAGGCAAGCACCCGGACGGCGCGGGTATCCCGTGCATCCGCTGCGGCGGAACAGGTAAGGCCTAAAGAGCCCGGACATGGCGATGCCCCGCGGCCCAACCACGACACCGCGGGGCATCTTCTACCCTCACCCCGACCCGGCCAACCACCGGGCGAGCCTGTGCGATCAACAATAGCCGCAAGGCCCGACACCTGGAGGCCCTGAACTCCTGAAACTGTCCCGGGCCCCAAGTTGGAGGGATGCAATGGCATGGGAAGACGAACAACACAGGATGCACGGCATGCTGGACATCGACCGGATAACCCAGATCGAGGACATGCTCGCCGCCGATGCACTCGAAGATGACGATTTGGTTGGCGAGCTCAATATCGCAGGACTCGTTGGGCTTGCCCAGGTTGTGGACCGCTTGGCCAGCGAGCGCCCCTGAACCCGAAGGCCCGCGCCATGCGGAAAGACGACTGACCCGAAACCCTGACAAAGGGGGCTCCCGATACCCACACGTACCGGGAGCCCCTTCGTCAGGTCTGCGAGCGTCGGAGGCCGCGCCAGGATGCCCGAAGGCTCACGGACCCGCCCGTGCCCCACAACGCCGAATCGGCGGTCGTGTTCTTCGACGACATCCACAACACCATCTGCTGACCGGCTTTCAGGCAGAGCGTCGCCGAGCCCGAAAACACCTCGACCGAGCCACCAACCCCCTGCGCCCCGTACCTCTTCACCGGGTTGGCCAGGTAGTCCGGTGGTGCGAGGAACCCCCACCGGATCGAGCTATCACCGCCGCACCACTGCAGCGACCAGTCGAAGTCCCACTCCCCCTCAACCAACGCCGTGAACACCCCGGCCGAGTAGGTACAGCCTCGCGGCTCGTCCACCGTGGACGACAGGCACGTGACCGGCACAGTCGTGTTCCGCAGGGACTGCACCATCCCGGTACCGGACTGCCACGCCCCACCGAACGACCCCGCTGGGAGATCCTCGATCCGGCCGCCACGGGCGAGCGCGGGCAAGTACGGGGTCAACGCCGTGGCCATGAGCTGGTGGCCGGCCGCGGTCGGGTGCATCCCGTCCGTGGTTAGTCCGGCCTTCCACTTCCAGCCAGATGCGGGGTCGGTGATGGCATATCCGACGTCGACGATCCCGGCCAACGGGTGCTCGCCCTCGCCGGCGCGAACCGTCCGCCCGAACACCTGGATCGGGCAGCCATCCCGGAACCAGGTGCGGAGCCGTCCCCACACGCCATCAAGGCCGTTCGTGCCGCCCATGATCTGGTTCGCCCGCGACTGCCCGGCCAGCGTCGACCAGCCGTCCGTGCTCGCAGTCCACGGGGTGATCGTGGTGGCCCACACGTTCGGGCAGCGCTGCGCGAGGTAGCGCCACAGCGCGGTCATGCGGGCCTGCACCATCGCCGTGTTGCTCGAGATGTCGGTGGTGCCATCGGACCGCACAGCGTCGTTGCCGCCCAGGTCGGTGATCACGACGTTGTACCGGGCGAGCAGTTCATCCCGCCACGTCGTGACCTGCGTTGGCAACGACAGTGAATCGGCGCGCTGACCGGACACCGACATCCGGTAGTGCTGGGTCGCTCGCAACGCACGAGGGATGAACCCGCCGGTATCGCCGTCGATGTCGGAGTCGTACAGCCCCTGGAACAGCGAATCGCCCAGCGCCATCACGGTGTTGGGGTTGGGCGACAATCCCTCGACAACAGTCGGCATCGGCAGCGGCGTTCCGACCGGCATCGAGGTCTGGTCGGTGACCGGCTGCACCACCAAGTCGTCGGCCGCGCCCGGCCATGGCGCGGTCGGGAAGTCGCACACGAAGTCCCCGGCGATCGCATCCGCGCCGCTGACGATGCTGCCCACGCCGCCGGTGAAGGCGAGCAGGCCCACCGCCAGCCGCTCCCCTGCCAGCAGCCGCACATCACTAAGGTCAATCGGGTCGGACATGACTGTCTGCCCAGGTTGGACGGTCGCGGTGTCCGTCGTGCCCGTCCACGTCACCGGGAACAACCGCACCGGCCGCCACGGGCCGCCCGCCGCCGGCGACTGCCCGGCGGTCGTGGCCGCGCCCGCCACGTACCGCACGCCGTCGTGCAGCACCTGGTCCCCGACCGCGTAGGCCGTCGTCGCTGACCAGGTGGTGGAGCCGTTGACTTGCCGCCATGCCCCAGCCGGGTACTCGATGGACGCCCGGATCCACACCGGGTTCGGGCCGTCGACCTCCCCGGGGTCGTCAACCTGGCAGTAGACGTTGCGCCACTCCAGGCGAACCTGCTGGATGCCGTGTTGCAGCACCCGCCGCAGGGTGCGGCCGAACCGGGCCGGGGTCTGTGGGATCGCGTCGCGGCTCGGCGCCCCGGTGACCGGATCCAGGTAGTGCGGGTTCAGCGTCGAGCGGGTGGTGACCGGCTGCCACGAGCCGGCCAAGGATGCCGCCATGTCCGCAGTCCTTTCAAAGTCGTTGTTCCTGATCAGGGGGCGAGACACGAAAGAGCCCCCAGCGCCATCGGGCACTGGGGGCTGCTGTGCTTTCCGCCTCACTGGGCCTGCGTGGTGCTACTCGGCGGCGTCGGGCGCAGCGTGCTTCGCCTGCGGTGCGCCGATGCCGCTGCTGGGCGCGATCGGCCGGACGAAACCGGCGAAGTAGGTGCGCATCGAGAAGACCCACGCCGTGCCGATGGCCAGCAGATACGCCCGCCAGTCCGCGCCCGGGACAACAGCGACGGTCGACACCGCGCCGGTAATCGCCGACAACGCCGCAGTCACCACGGATTTCAGCTCGGTACGGGCCGCTGAGTGCGTGACCAGCTCGGTCAGCCACGGGATCACCAGGCCCACAAGTCCGGAGACGACCAGCGCGGTCAGCTCAACGTTGCTCATGCCGCCACACCTCCCGCCAGCCGCTGCGCCAACTCAGTAACGATCGCGTCGGCCTGCGCCTGGTTGTCCTCGCCGAGCGCTGCGCGTACGGACTCGGCCACGACCGGGCCGACGACATCGGCGAGCACCGGGCGCAGCGCAGCGGCGACCTTCGCGGGATCAGCCTGCCCGGCCGCGTTGATCATCGCCGGAAGCTGGAACAACAGGCCGTTGTTGTCGCGGATCGCCCTGACTGCCGACAGCTTGATCTTGCTGTTGGGATAGGTGGACAGCTGCTCGCCCAACAGTGCGTTGACGAGGTCGACGAGCATCGCGACGACCGTGCGCGGCCCGATGTCGGTGCCCCAGCCCTTCGGGACACCGTTGGCGTCCCACGAGCCGACCAGCTCTTTCTCGATGCGCTTCAAGCGCTCGTCCTGTTCGGGGGTCAAGTCGTCCTCCTCCTGTGCGGAAACGGCGCCAGATGCGCCACCAGAGCCGCCGAGCAGCGCGGCAAGCTGTTCGCGGGTGCCGCGGAATGCGTTGCAGTCGACCGGCGAACGGCCAGCGACCCGGCCCTGGTCGGTGAACTGCAGAACAGCGACGCTCAAACCCCCGTAGCCGCCCCACAGGCCATCCAGCCAGGTTTGGTTGCGGGCGTAGACCTCCGAGGCGCTACCGGCGCGATTGGAGGGGTATCGCGAATACCACAGCGGCGGCAGACCAGCCAGGGACGGCCGGCCGAGCTCGCGCCAGTACCACTCCGGCAAATACAACAAGGGCAGCAGATAGCCCTTGTCCCGCAACCGCTGGGTGAGATCCCGAGTCAGCGCGGCCGGGCCGCCACCCTTCTCCACGTCGAGGATCACCGGGCAGTCTTGCGGCACGACTCGTGCAATGTGGTCGGCCTGCGCCGCCGCGCTGACGCTGCCCTCCTGGTAGTGGTAGGCGGCATGCAGCAGGCCCGCGGCGCGGGCGGCGGCGAGGTTGCGGGCGAACTGGGGATCCACCCACGAACTGCCCTGCGTCGCTTTGATGAGGACGAAGTCGAAGCCCTCGGCCCGCGCCTTGTCCAGGTCGATTCCGGCCTGGTATCTCGAAATGTCGATACCCCAGATCACGCCGCCACCCCCTGCAGGTGCTGCCACTTCACGCGGGTGTGGCGGGCGTCAGCGAGCGCGTTGTGCTCCGCGCCGTCCTGCTCGGGGAACTCGGTGACACCGAGCCGCACGGCCTCCTGCTGCACGTCCATCGTGTGCATCGGAATCCCGATCGGGAGGTCCATCATCGTGCCCCAGAGCTGGCACAGGACGACATGGTCGTATGCGCCATAGTCGGCCCACAGCTCCGGCTTGCCATCCCGTAGCAGGAAGTCGCGCACCTCCTCCGCGATGCGCTTGCGGTGCTTGACCAGCGGATCGGCGAAGTCGATCGGCAACCGACCCGGGATCGAGTGCCGCCGGTCCCCGTGCCCCTGAGGCAAGTGCGGGACGACGTTGGCCATCAGCCACGCATGCTTTTTGATCCGCCGCCACGGGGCGTCTTCGACGACGGCGTAGTACTCGCGGCCGTCCTCGGCGACGATGCCGATCGAGATCAGGTCGATAGTTCGGCCGTCCTCGATGAACTCGGTGTCGTACCAGTGCCTCATGGGCGCCCCTTGGTAGTCGGTAGCAGCCCGCCGTTTTCGTCCGGCGGCGGACGGGTGGCGGTGACCGTCGTCGTCTCGGTCGTGGTCTCGGTTGTGGTTTCTGTCGGCGGAGCAGTCGGCCCGCCGGATGCTGTGCACGAGTACGTCGGCGCCGTTTCCGGGCTGCCCTCGTCACGGGTGCACCGCTCGGTCGAGCCGTCGGCGCGCTGCACCGTCCAACTCGCCGGCGGTGCGCCACGCGCTCCACGGGGAAGCTCGCCGGCGTCCTGCGTGGTGCCGTCGTCGTAGGTGATGATCAGGCGGCCCGTAGAGCCGTCCACCGACGCGATGCCCCGCCCGGGAGCGCCGTCGCGGCCCACGATCCGACCGAGGTTCTCGCGGGCGCCGTCGCTGTAGATGACGACCAGGTCGACGCCGTCAAGCACCGTGGCGACCACGCCGCGCCCTGGCTCCCCGGTCGCCCCCGTCGCGCCGGGCTGCCCAACGACCTGCCCGACATCACGCCGGGTGCCATCGGTGTACGACACGACCAGGCGCCCGGCCTCGATCGCTGTTGAGGTGATGCCGCGCCCGTCCTCACCCGGCACCAGCTCCAGCACCGGTGGCGCTTGCTGCTTCACCTCGGCCGCCTTCTGGCACGCCTGGCCAGCACGATCACGGACGCTCTGATCCGTCGCACATAGCTGATCCAGCGGGGCGGCCACAGCCTTCGCATCCGCTGCAAGCGCAGACACCTGCGCCTGCAACGCCTCCTGCTCCGCACGCGCCCCTGCACGGTCCACGAAGTAGAGGACAGCGAAAGCCGCGACCGCGGCGACGACGATGCCCGCCATCGCAAACAGCGGCCAGTTCCGGCGGGACGTACTACGGGCGGCGTCTTTGGCTGCCTGTCTCGCACGATCACTGATCACGGTTCCCCCTGTGCCAGCTTGCGTAACTGAGCTTCGAGCTCGGCGATCTTCTTGCTCTGCTCGTCATCGATCTCGGATGCGGCTTTCTCCGCGGCGGCTTTCGCCTGCCGGTTGCCGCTGCGAATCGCGGTGACCACAACACCGATCGCACCGCCAACAGCGGTGATGAGGGTTCCGATCGCGCCGAGCAGTGTCGAGATGTCACCCACGACGTGCCCTCCATGGGGATCAGGCAGGGGCGGGAGTCGAATAAAAATCCGCGTACGACACCAGACCGGACGTGTTGGTGCGCGCTGCGTCGACGTACCAGCCGGCGCCGTCGTTGCGCAGCACAATCGACGTGTTCGCTGCGTACGACGGCGACGAGGAGCCCATCAGCAGATACAGCGTGGTGCTGGACGCGGCGAGCCCCGCGTTGATCTGGTGCGCGGCAAGGAAGTCCGCCACTGGCTGGGTGTTCGTGCCGTCCCACGTTTGCGCAGCCCACAGCGTGGGCGGGACGACGTAGCGGGATACGACGGGTCGGTCATTGGTCGCTCTCTTTCGCTCAGAGGCCCACGCTCAGAGGCCCATCCAGGTGGCCGACAGCAGGTTTCCGTTCGCGCGCCAGATCCCCACCGATCCGCCAGTCGTCCAGCACGCTGCGTAGATCGACACGGGTTGGTTGGCGGCGAGGGTGAGCGTCGTGCTCGATGAGATGGCGTCGGCGACGCCTGAGTTGAGCCCGTACCGCTGCCCGCCGGGTGTGTTGCTGGCGGTGCCGAGCGCTAGGTAGATCGCGCGCATCGCCGACGCGCCGCCGACGAACTGCACGGTGAACGTGAACATCCAGCGGCCCGCACGGGTGGGAGTGAACGTGCCCGCGGACAGCGAGCATCCGACTGGGCTGCCGATCAGCACACCGATATCGGTGATCTTCACGCCCACGCCGCCGCCACCGGAGCCGTTGGAGATGGTGGTTCCGCCGGCGTTGGCGCCGTCATCGGTCCAATCCCCGCACGGGGTGGACGCGATGCTGCCGCTGCGCCCAGCTCATCGAGCCGCTGCCGCACCGCGGCAACCTCGGTGCGCATGGTCGCCGGCACCGGCGCCCGCCCCGGCGGAATCGAAGGCATCGTCATGCGACCACACCCCCATCACCTGCAGATCAAGCGTCGCTGTCCACGGATCCATCCCGGAGCCGATCGACAAGATCCGGCACGCGTACTGGGCGTCATAGATCCACGCGTGATCGCGCACCTGCATCACCGCGGTGTCTCCCGTAGAGAGCGCCTCGATCGACGGTGACCCGGTCGGTAGCCCGGACGGGTTGCGGCCATCGATGCGGATCGTGGCCTGCGCCGTCCACAACGGAGGCATGAAAGTCCGCAGGGTGCCGGTGGCGTACGAGGAGATCACCGCTTGCGAGGTCTCCGACAGGTGCGTGGTGTCGGCGGTCTGCATCCACGGCCACCCTGCCGCCGGCCAGGTCATGTCAGAGATTTCGGCGTAGGTAAAGGTCCCGGAGGTGGTCCGGTTGTCCGCGCCTTTTGCGATCACTCCGAACGCCTGGCGACTGCCGTCGAGCGTCGTCTTCAGCGACTGGCATGCCTGCCGGTAATCCCAGACGTGCGGGTAGCCGAGCTGTCCAAGTCGCGGTTCGCCGACCCGCATGCGCCACACGATCGCCTGCTGCGACGAGTCATTCCACTCGCACACGAACTCGATTTCAGGCCCGGCATCCTGTTGCGTGAGCTCGGTAAGGCGTTGCCCGGTGTAGGCCAAATCCGTGACGGCGTAGGTGACCGTCGCCGACCCGGCGACCAGGTCCGGCAGCCGGATCGGCAGCGCGTACTGGCCGGCGTTGGCCAGGTAGATGCCCACCAGGCGCGCCGCCACCGATCCCCAGGACAGGCTGCGGTTGGCCAGGTCGGGGCTGGTCGGCGAGAAGATCACGTCGGCCTGTGTCACAGACTGACCTGCTCCGCAGTAGGCCACCAGCGCTTTTTTCCCGAGGAACTCCCACAGCGTGGCCGTGCGCACCGTCGCCGAGAACCCTTGCATGTCGTCGAAGTCGAACCCGGTCAACAGCCCGGCCTGCAAGATGCTGTTGCCGTAGGCGTAGACGACGGTCCAGCGCCACGGCTCGGTGAGCATGGTGTACGTGTCGTCGTCCAGGCGAGGGGATAGCGACACTTGCGCGGTGAGTGAGCCGGTGTTGTTCAGCTGCCGCTGCCACGTCGGAACCTGGTTGCCCATGGGCAACTCGGCGTGCACCTGGCCGGTCACAGTGTTGGCCAGCAGTAACCGGTGACCGCCGGCAGCGGGCGTGGTCATGCTGGCACGACCTGCACCGTCAGGGGTTACGCACGTCAGCGCCCCACGTGACGCTACCGCCGCCGAGCACGTCGATTTTCAGACGGACCGTGCTCGCGCCGGTGAAAATGGTGCCGCCGATCGGCACGACCGGACACCGGTTGTCCCGCCCGGCCCTGCCGTGGCGATCGCGCCGGCGAAAGGCCCGTTGTTGACGTTGCAGTAGTAGTTGATCGTCGTCGGCGACGAGATCGAAATGAGCTTGAACAGCGTCGAGGCGATCACCCGGTACGGAAACCCTGGATCCGGGATGTTCAGGCTGATCAGCGTGTTGTTCGCGCCGGTGATCACGCCGGTGACGTTGTTGTTGCCGTCCGGGGTGCCCGGATAGGTCTGGGTGAACGTGGCGCCCATCGTGCCCCGCCACAGGCTCTGTGTGGCGTCCCAGTAGTCCATCAGCTGCGGCCACGGCGCCGCCGCCTTGCGGATCCGCAGCTCCCCGTCGATGCGGCCCGTGTCCAGCACCGAGTCGCCCGGCAGCATGTACCTCACCCCGCCAGTGAGCGCGGTCGACATCCGCTTGTCGGTGATGTTGCTGCTGGTGATCGTGGTGACGGTCGCATTGACCCGGACCTCGGCCAGCTTCACCGCCCATCCGGCAGGTCCGTCCGCGCAACCGGACTCGCCGCAGGCGTCCCAGTGAGCACGTCGACGACTGGGCCGTGCCCAGGGTCGGTCGGGATCGACGCCTGGTCGTAGACCGTCGCGAAGATGACGTCGATGCGCGGTTGGTGGCGTTCGCGGTCGAAATCGGCACCACGATCGTCGATTCCGACCAGCCCAGATACGGGCCCTGGCCGGTGCGCTCGCACACCAGGTGCCCGGCGAGTACGTCGACGTTCATGCTCGCGGTGGTCTGCTGCTGCACCCGCAGCGACGTGCAGCCGCTCACGTCCCAGTTGTGCGGCAGCACGCCGTTGCGCACCGCCAACGGGTTCGCGGACTTGACGTCTGGCAGCAGCAAACCCGAGATGAACTTCCGCATGTCCCGGCCGTTGTTCAGGCCGGTGATGCCGTCCGCCGCTGTGAGTGGGACGGCGTCGGTCAGCGCGACAGCCATTTGTGGACCGGGCCTTTCAGTAGTAGGAGACGCGCCAGCTGGCGGTCATGCTCGCCTGCGCGTTCTGCACCTCGGCCGTGAACCGGACGTCGACAGAACCGCCGGCGGGAATCTGGAACCAGTTCGCGCCGGTCAGATAGCTGCGCCGGTTGACGCCGTTGAGCTGCACCGCACCGGATCCGGTGTTGATGACCAGCACGTCAGTCGATGACAGCACCCGTTGTAGGTGATCCACGACGTGCCAGTGGAGATCGACGGGTTCTGCGCCGGCCGGTAATCGTCGCGATCACATCGGCCGGCGCGGTCCCGTCGGTGTTGTCCAGCCGCACCACGCCGGTACTCACCGCGCACCCACGACAGCCCGGATCCCCGGTCGGGCCGTTCCACCGCGTACCGGAGCCGCCGGCGGGCCCGTTCCAGGCCACGCCCCGGCCCCGGACTGCGCCATCTGTGTTGATGCGGTGCGGGTGACCACGTCCAACAGGCGAGGCTCGGGCGCGGTGAACTGCAGCGAGT